>NZ_JBITHT010000003.1:1083779-1332222 GCF_044458265.1 Nonomuraea sp. NPDC050478
TACGACCTGGCGGCCCGTACGGGCCTGGCGGGCCCGGTGGAACTGACGGTCCCTACGGACCTGGGGGTCAAGGCGGAGCCGACGGTCCGTACGGCGGGCCCGGCGGAGCCGACGGCTCCTACGGACCTGGCGGGCCTGCAGGGCATGGTCATGGTGGGCCCGGGACCGAGCAGGGCAGGCCCGGGGCGAACCTCAGCCGGGACCCCTCCGACCCTGACCGCCCGTTCGTGACGGCCGGTCAGATCAGCGGCTCCCGCACCCCTCCCCCCGAGCGCCAGCAGGAGCTCTGGAACACCGTCTTCGGCGACAACTACCAGGCGATGGGCGAGCCGGAGTCGCTGGACGAGCCCGGCAAGCCGCTGTGGATCTACGCCCTGGCCAGCTCGGCGGCCGTAGCCCTGGTGATCGCGCTGCTGTGGGCGTTCATCGCCGGCCCGCTGGCGAGCGAGGACCCGGGCAAGTCCGCGGCGCAGGCCACCCCGTCCCAGTCGGCCCCCGCCACCCCGAGGAAGACGTCCGTCACGATCGGCAGGCTGCCCGCGTACAAGGGCAACGCGTCACCGGTGACCGGCACGGTCCAGGACCCGCAGGCGGGCATCCAGGTCCCCCGGCTCGGCGGCACCTGGCGGCTCGACGAGCGGCCGACGGTCAAGGGCACCTACGGGTACGACACGCGCCAGTACGCCATGGTCGGCGACGACCTGGCCGCCCAGGTGCTGACCGGCCCGCTGCCCGCCAAGCTGGCGGGCAGGTACACCTCTCCGGACGACCTGGAGCCGGTGATCAAGGCGGTCGTGGTCGACGCGCGCAAGCGGCTCTACGCGGACGGCAACAAGGTGCGCAAGATCGCCCAGCAGTCGCTGAAGGTGGGCGACAGCACGGGCAGGCTGATCGCCTACTCGCTCACCTCGCCCACCGAGAAGGCCACGGTCGTCGCCGCCGCGATCAACACGGGCGGCGACGTGCCGGCGATCGTCTTCATGTCGGTGCCCGCGGAGGGCAAGGCGCTGCTGCCGGACGTCAACACCGTCGTCAAGCGGCTGCGCCTGATCTCCCAGGGCTGACCGTCAGAACCTGCACTCCATGTGCTTGATCCCGTTGATGAAGCTGGAGTGCAGCCGGTCCGGGTTGTGACCCTCGATGCCGGGGACGCGCCGCAGCAGCTCGCGGAACATCACGGTGATCTCGCGGCGCGCCAGGTGGGCGCCGAGGCAGAAGTGCGGCCCAGGCCCGCCGAAGCCGACGTGCGGGTTGGGGTGGCGGGTGATGTCGAAGCGCTCGGGGTCGTCGAACACCTCGGGGTCGCGGTTGGCGGCCCAGTAGTAGAGCACGACCTTCTCGCCCGCGCGGTACGGGTTGCCGTTCATGACGTGGTCGCGGGTGACCTTGCGGCGCATGAAGTTGACCGGTGACGCGAGGCGGACGATCTCCTCGACCGCGGTCGGCGCGTGCTTGTCGAAGTCCTGGCTCCAGAGCTCGCGCTGCTCGGGGTTCTTGGTGAGCAGGCGCAGTCCGTACGAGATGGCGTTGCGGGTGGTCTCGTTGCCCGCCACGACGAGCAGGATGAAGAACGAGCCGAGCTCCTGCATGGTCAGCCGCTCGCCGTCGATGTTGGCGTTGACCAGCGAGGAGGTGAGGTCGCTCGTCGGGTTGTCGGCGCGGTGGGCGGCCAGGTCCTGGACGAGCTGCTGGAGCTCCATGCCGGCGGTGAGCAGGCGCTCGGCGATGCCCTCGACGTCGGTGCCGACGTACTCGGGGTCGAAGCCGCCGAGGATCATGTTGGAGCGCTCGAAGACGAACTGGTAGTCGCGCTCCGGGATGCCCATCATGTCGCAGATGATCTTCAGGGGCAGGCGGGCGGCGACCTCGGTGACGAAGTCGCAGCCGGGGCCGTTGGCGAGGAGGTCGTCGACGATCTTCGCGGCGGCGGTGTCGACGTCCGACTCGAACTGCTTGATCATCTTGGGCGTGAAGGCCCGGGAGACGATGCGGCGCAGGCGGGCGTGGCGCGGGTCGTCCATGTTGATCATGGAGCCGAAGTACTCGGTGAACTCCGCCGGCATGTCGGGGATGTTCGTCGCGCCGCCGTCGCCGGAGCAGAAGACCTCCGGGTTGCGGCTGGCTTCGAGGATGTCGGCATGCTTGACCAGGGCGTGGTAGCCGGGCCCCCTGGGCGCGAAGGAGATCTCCGGCTCCGCGAAGAAGGCCGGCGCCGCACGCCGGCGCAGCAGGTCGAAGGCCTGCCTCCGCTCCGACATGGGCCTGGCCCAGAAGTGGGTGTCCGACAGGTCGAAGTCGAGGACGCTCATGGTGCCCATCATTCGAGCATGGGCGGTTCCGCGTCAACACTTTGCACGTACACCGTACGTACCTTTCATCCGAAGTCACGTATACACCGGGTATATACCTCAGGTGTATAGTCGTCCGCCATGACAGTCCCCCTGGCCCTCCTGGGCCTGCTGGATCGCGAGCCCAGCTACGGATACGACCTGAAGCGCGCCTACGACACCTACTTCGGCCGGGGCAAGCCGCTCCCCTTCGGGCAGGTCTACTCCACGCTCGGCCGCCTGGCCAGGGACGGCAAGGTCACGGCCGGTCAGAGCGAGCCCGGCGAGGGCCCCGACCGCAAGCGCTACGCCATCACCCCGGTCGGCAGGCAGGAGGTGGAGGCGTGGCTGGCCGAGCCGGTGGCCGCGGAGCCGCTGCTGCAGACGGTCCTGTTCACGAAGGTCGTGCTGGCGCTGATGCTGGGCCACGACGCGCACGGCTATCTCGACGCGCAGCGCGCCACCCACATGCGGCGCATGCGTGAGCTGTCGGAGATCAAACGCTCCGGCGCCCTGGTCGACGCCCTGCTCGCCGACCACGCCCTGTTCCACCTGGAGGCCGACCTGCGCTGGATCGACGTGACCACGGCCCGCCTGGGCGCGCTGGCGGAGACGGTGCGGCAGTCATGACCGTCGACGGCCTTCCTGTGCCCGGACCGTTGCTGGAGGCCCGCTCCGTCGACCGCTCCCACGGCCGTACGCGGGCGCTGCGCGAGGCGAACCTCTCCGTGACCGCGGGGGAGATCCTGGCGATCATGGGCCCGAGCGGCTCCGGCAAGTCCACGCTGCTCCACTGCCTGGCCGGCGTCTTCACCCCCGACGCGGGCGAGGTCTGGTTCGGCGGGCGGCGGCTGGACACCCTGAGCGACGCCAGGCGGTCCGAGCTGCGCCGCACCGCGTTCGGCTTCGTCTTCCAGTTCGGCCAGCTGGTACCGGAGCTCACGGTGGCCGACAACGTCGCCCTGCCGCTGCTGCTCGGCAGGGCCGGGCGCAAGCAGGCCTACCATCGGGCGCGCGGCTGGCTGCGGCGGCTGGAGCTGGACGACCTGGGCGAGCGGCGCACCGGCGAGCTGTCCGGAGGGCAGGCGCAGCGGGTGGCGATCGCCAGGGCGCTGGTGACGCGGCCCCAGGTGATCTTCGCCGACGAGCCCACCGGCGCGCTCGACTCGCTCGCCGGCGAGAAGGTCATGGAACTGCTCGTCGGCCTGGCCCGCCAGGAGGGCGTGACCGTGATCGTGGTGACCCACGACGCCCGCGTCGCCGCCTGCGCCGACCGGGAGGTCATGGTGCGTGACGGCAAGGTCACCGACCCCTACGCCGGCGGGGCCGTCCGATGACGCTCCGGCTGGGCCTGCGGCTGTCGCTGCGCGGCGGCCGGGAGGCGGCCGTCCGGCTGGCGCTCGTCACCGCCTCCGTCGCGATGGGGGTGACGGTGCTGCTGTCCACGGTGGCGCTGTTCAACGCCTTCCAGGTGACCGCTGACCGCCCGTGCTGGGAGTGCACGACCGGCTCCGCGCCGGGCGGCTGGGCGCTGGGCGCCACCCCGGGCGCCGTGCTGTGGAACCACCGCCAGGACTCCTACGCGGGCCGCCCGATCAAGCGGCTCGACGTCGCCGTCCTCGACGGAACGCCCACAGCGGCCGTGCCCGGCGTCCCCGAGCTGCCCGGCGCGGGGCGCCACTACGTCTCGCCCGCGCTCGCCGAGCTGATGGACGCCGTGCCGCGCGAACAGCTCGCCGGCCGCTTCCCCGGCGACCGCGCCGGGCTGATCGGGCGGGCGGCGCTGTCCGGCCCTGACGACCTGGTCGTCGTCGTCGGCCGGACCCCCGGCGAGCTGGCCGCCATGGCCGGCACCGTGGCCGTCGACGCCGTCGCCACCACCCCGCGCGCGGACGACACCGCGGCCCTCTACGAGCACGGCTTCGGCATCGCCGCCATCGGCCTGATCTTCCCGCTGCTCGTCCTCGTCGGCACGGCCACGCGGCTGGCCTCCGCCCGCCGCGAGGCGCGCTTCGCGGCGATCAGGCTGGCGGGCGCCACCGCGCGGCAGATCAACGTGATCGCCTCGGTGGACGCGGCGCTCGGCGCGCTGCTGGGCGCGCTCGCCGGCGTCGCGGTCTTCCAGGCGGTGCGGCCCGCCCTGGCCGGCGTCGCCGTCACCGGCTCCCGCTTCTTCCCCGACGTGGTCGTGCCGACCGCTCTCCAGTACGGCGCCGTGGTCGCGGGCGTGCCGCTCGCCGCCGCCGGCGCCGCGCTGTGGTCGCTGCGCCGGGTGCGGATCACACCGCTCGGCGCGGCGCGGAAGGTGCGGGCCGCCGCCCCGGGATGGTGGCGGGTGCTCCCGCTGCTGGCGGGGCTGGGGCTGTTCGCGGGCCCGGTGTTCGCGGGCGGCGAGGACCCGGACGCGGTGCTCGTCGACGCCGGTCTGGCGCTGATCATGGTCGGTCTCGTGGTGGCCGGGCCGTGGCTGACGATGCTGGCCGCGCGGCTGGCCGCCCGCGTCACGCGCGGCGCGGCGACGTTGCTGGCCGCGCGGCGGCTGGCGGCCGATCCGAAGGGGGCCTTCCGGTCGGTGAACGGGATCGTGCTGGCGGTCTTCATCGGCACGGCCGTCGCCGGGATCGTCCCCGCCGTCGTCTCGGGCCAGGAGGCGGCGGGCGGCGGCACGCTGAACGAGGTCATGCGGGCGCCGTTCGGGTACGCCGACGCCACCGAGGGTCAGCCTCTGCCGCCCGCCACGGCGGCCGAGCTGCTCGCCAAGTTACGCGCCCATCCCGGCGTCACCGTGCTGCCGATCTACCGCAGGGCCGATACGCCTGCCCTACCCGACGGCCCTCCGCCGTGCGACCCGGGCCCCGGCTGCAGGCTCGACTTCCTGCTCGGGCACGTGGTCGAATGCGACGCCCTGGCCGCCTTCCCGGCGCTCGGCCGGTGCGCCCCGGGCGTCCACGCGGTGACGGCCGACTTCAACCGGCTGCTGACCAGCGACAACATGCTCTCCGTCGACCGCAACCTGCCGGTCGTGGACGCGGGCAACAAGGGCGACACGGCCACAGCCGACCGGCCCCTGGCCGCGGTGCTGATCCACGCGGCCGACCCGGTCGTCCGTGAGCGGATCCGCACGCTGCTCAACCCGTACGTCGCCCTCTCCGGCAGCGCCGAGACACCGCAGACGTTCGCCGAGGTCGCCCAGGCCCGCGCGGTGCTGCTGGACCAGGTGGAACGCGTCGCGCTGGCCATCGTCGCGCTGACCCTGCTGGTGGCGGGCTGCGGCCTGCTGGTGGCGGTCGCCGGCGGCGTGGTGGAGCGCAGGCAGCCCTTCACGCTGCTGCGGCTGTGCGGCACGCCGGCACGGACGCTTACCAGGGTGATGCTGCTGGAGACGGCCGTCCCGGTGGTGCTGGCCGCCCTGGTGGCGGCGGGCGCGGGCTTCGGCGTGGCCGGGCCGGTGATCGACCAGCTGGCGATCAAGAGCGCCCCGGCGACGATGCCTGGCCCCGCCTACTTCCTGACCGTCGGCGGCGGGCTGCTGGCCGCCCTGCTGATCGCCCTCGCCGGTCTGCCGCTGCTCAAGCGCGTGACCACCCCCGACAACGCCCGCTTCGAATAGGACCGCCGATGATCAGCACATGTGTCCGGCGGCTGGCCGCGCCGCTCGCGGCCGCACTGACCGCCTCCCTCCTCGTGGCGGCGCCCGCGCCGGCGCGGGCCGCCGAAGGCCGCTACGCCGCCGACATCAGGCGCACCGAGTACGGCATCCCGCACATCTCCGCGAAGGACCACGGCGGCCTCGGCTACGGCTACGGTTACGCCTTCGCGGAGGACAACCTGTGCGTCATGGCCTCGTGGGCGCTCACCCTGCGCGGCGAGCGGTCGCGCCACTTCGGCGCGGAGGCGATGTCGGACGACGCCGTCGACCCGGTCTCCAACCTGGCCAGCGACGTGTACCACAAGAGCGTCCACGCGTCGGGCGTGCTGCGCCGGGTGCTCGCCCGCCCGGCGCCCCACGGCCCCGGTGCCGAGGTGCGGGCGCTCGTGGACGGCTACGTGGCCGGGTTCAACCGCTACCTGAGCGAGACGGGCGTGGCCGGGTTGCCCGACCCGGCCTGCCGGGGCAAGGACTGGGTCGGCCCCATCACCGCCACGGACGTCTGGATGAACCTGCTCGACCTCGGCCGCCTGGCCGGAAGCTCCTCGTTCAAGGAGGCCATCGCCGCCTCCGGGCAGGAGGAAGAGGAGACGAAGCAGCCGGACAGGAAGAAGAAGGTGAGCGCCCCCGGCAGCAACGCCTACGCCCTCGGGCGCGAGGCCACCCGCGGCGGCCACGGCATGCTGCTGGCCGACCCCCACTTCCCGTGGAACGGCAGCCGCCGCTTCTACCAGGTCCACCTGACCATCCCGGGCGTGCTCGACGTGTCGGGCGGCAGCCTGTACGGCACCCCCATGGTCCAGATCGGCCACAACGCGAGCGTGGCCTGGACGCACACCGTCTCCCACGCCCAGCGCTTCACCCTGTACCGGCTCAAGCTGGTGCCGGGCCGGCGCACCACGTACCTGGTGGACGGCCGGCCCGAGCCGATGGGCCGGCAGGAGGTGTCGGTCACCGTCCGGGACGCCTGGGGCGCGACCAACACAGTCACCACCACCCTGTACACCTCCCGGTACGGCCCGGTGCTGGCCACCGGCTGGACGGAGGGGACGGCGATCGCCCTGGCCGACGTCAACGCCGCCAATCTGCGCTTCGCCGACGAGTGGCTGGCCATCGGCGCCGCCCGCGACCTGGCCGGGCTGCGCCGCGCGCAGGACACCTACCAGGGGATGCCCTTCGTCTACACGCTCGCCGCGGACGCCGGCGGCGAGACGTACTTCGCCGACGCCTCGGTGGTCCCGCACGTCACCGACGAGCAGGCGGATCGCTGCCGCGCCGGGGACGACCCCGAGACGCTCATTTTGGACGGGTCCACGTCGGCCTGTCTGTGGGGCGAGGACGCGGACGCGATCGAGCCGGGCGTCTTCGGCCCCGCCGCCCAGCCCCGGCTGGCCCGCGCCGACTACGTGACCAACGCCAACGCCGATCCCTGGCTGACCAACCCGGAGGCCCCGCTCACCGACTATCCGCGCATCTTCGGCGACACCCGCACGCAACGGGACCTGCGCACCCGGGTCGGCCTCGACATGATCGCCCAGCGGCTGTCGGGCGACGACGGGCTCGGCGCCCCCGGCTTCACGCTGGACACTCTCCAGCGGACGGCGACGGGCAAGCGCAACCTGAGTGCCGAGCTGCTCCGCCCGGATCTGCGCGCGCTGTGCCGGGCCAAGCCCGTGATGACGGCGAGCGACGGCGAGAAGGTCGACGTCCGCCGGGCCTGCGCCACGCTGACGGCCTGGGACGGGCGGGCCCGCCTGGACAGCCGTGGCGCGATCCTGTGGCGCGAGTTCTTCCTGGGCCTGCACCGCCCGCGGAGACGGCCCGACGGCGGGGTCATCCCGCCGAGGAGCTGGTGGAAGGTGCCGTTCGACCCCGAGCACCCGCTCACCACACCGCGCGGGCTCGACCTCGCCAACCCGGTGGTGCCGGCCGCGCTGGCCGACGCCGTGCGGTTCTTCAGGGCCAACGACCTCCCGCTGACGCTGACGCCGGGGCAGGCCCAGTGGTACGGCGCCGTCCCGGTGCCGGGCTGCACCGAGGCGGAGGGGTGCTTCGACCGGATCCGCGCCCGCGGCGCGCTCGGCGAGGAAGGCCGCTATGAGGACGTCGACACCGGCTCCAGCTTCCTGATGGCCGTGGAGCTGACGCCGTCCGGGCCGCGCGCCCGCACCGTGCTGACGTACTCGCTGTCGGCCGACTCGACCTCGCCGCACCACGCCGACCAGACCGAGCTGTTCTCGCGCGGCCGGTGGGTGACCGGGCGGTTCACCGAGGCCGAGATCAGGGCGTATCCGGGGCTCACGACGGTGTCCCTGCGTTGACGCGGGCCTGGCGGAAAACCCGTGGTGGTCGCCGGCGGGTGATCGCTAAGGTGGCCGCGTGACGTTCTTCTACCTGCGTTAGCGACCCGCCGGCGGGTCGCGGACGACCCACCGCCGGCGATGCGGGACGGCCTGCCGCCGTCCCGGGTCGCGACGTGGGAGAAGACAGGTGCGAGATTCGCAACCTGCGGAGGGACGCCGGGCGCGTTCTTCCGCGCACACTCTTGCCGTGGCACGGTCGGTTCGTGGCATCGAACCGCTGGTCGCCGCGGAGATCCGGAATTCACGGCTGGGCCGGGTGAGCGGGCTGCGCCATCGTGAGGTGTGGTTCGAGCCCTCGGGCTCCTGGGCCGGGCTGACAGGGCTGCGGACGGCCGACGACGTGCTGCTGGTGGCGGCCGTCGTGGACGGTGTCGGGCCCGCCCGCGCGGCCCTGCGCCGCCTGGCCGCCGCCGCCCGTACGATCACGTACCCCGGCGTCCCCGCGCAGCCGGGGATCGAGGTTTCCGCGTCGTTCGTGGGGCGGCGCAACTACACGCGGTTCGAGATCGAGGACGCCGTCGGGGCGGAGCTGGCGCGGCGGCTGGGGTCGCCGTACCACTCGCGCTCGGGCGGCGCGGCGCCGCCCGGCGGGTGCGTCGCGTGGCGGGTCACGATCGAGGGCGACCGGGCGGTGATCGCGGTACGGATCGCGGGCCGGCCGCTGCACCGCAGGCCTTACAAGACGGCCTCGATCCGGGGCACCCTGCACCCGCCGCTGGCCGCCGCCATGGCCGGTCTGGCCCGGCTCGCCGGGGCGCGCACGGTCCTGGACCCGTGCTGCGGCGCGGGCACCACCCTCATCGAGGCCGCCGCGCTCGCGCCGCAGGCCGTCCTCCTGGGCCTCGACCACGACCAGGCCGCCATCGCCGCCGCCCGCGAGAACGCCCGCCACGCCGAGGACGGCGCGGACGGCGCACTCCTCGCGGACGGTGCGAGGGTGGCGGGGAGTGCGGAGGTCTTCGGCCGCACGGCTGACCTCCCCGGCCTGGCCGGCGCGAACTGCACGGGCAGGGGCACGAGGTTCCGGTGGGGGGTGGCTGACGCCGGGCGGGTGCCGGTGGCCGGGGGCAGTGTCGATCGGGTGCTGGTGAATCCGCCGTGGGGGCGTCAGGTGCCGCCCGCCGGGGAGCTCGCCCGGGAGCCGGACCGGCTGTGGCGGGAGATCCGCCGCGTGCTGGCCCGCGACGGGCTGGTGGTGGCGTTGTCGTACGACGAAGGCGGGGATCCGCCGGGGTTCGAGACCGTGGAGCGGGTGGAGGTCAGCCTGTCGGGGCGGCATCCCGTACTGGCAGTGCTGCGGCTCAGGGAACGGCGGCGAGCCAGTCGAGGACGAGCCGGTTGACCACGTCCGGCCGCTCCAGGTGCAGGAAGTGGCCCGCGCCGGGCACCAGCTCGGCGCGGGAGCCCGGCGGCAGGTGCGGCAGTGCCTGCTTGACCACGTCGGGCGTGAGGCAGCCGTCGCGGTCGCCGTGCAGGTAGAGGATGGGCGTCGACTCCGCCCTGCCCGGATCCGGGTAGCGCCCGGAGGGCGGGGTGGTGCCCATCATGGCCCGGTAGTAGCCGATGGCCGCCGCCAGGTTGGCCGGCTCCCCGATGCTGCGGCGCACGAAGGCGAGGTCGTCGGAGGCGTCGTAGCCAGGCGACCAGTCCTGCCAGAGCCGGTCCAGGAACCCCGGGGTCGCGGCGGCCGACTCGGCCAGCGGCGTCTGGAAGAGGAACACGTAGAACGACCGCTTGAGCTGGTCGTAGTCCATCAGCCCGGCGAGCAGCGCGGCGGGCGGCGGGACCGCCATGGTCACGGCCGCCCGGAACCGGTCGGCGACCGCGTAGGCGGGGAACGCCCCCCAGTCGTGCCCGACGAGCACCGCGCGCTCGTCGCCGCCGAGCTCCTCGTGCAGGGCGAGCACGTCGGCGGCGAGCGCGGCGCCCTCGTAGGCGGCGTCGGCGGGGATCTCGGTCGGCGCGTAGCCGCGGGTGAAGGGCGCGACCGCGCGGTAGCCGCGCCCGGCGAGCTCGGGCAGCAGGTGACGCCAGGTGTGCGCGGTGTCGGGGAAGCCGTGCAGGCACAGCGCCAGCGGCCCGTCCCCCACGGTCAGATACGAGAACTCCACCCCGTTGGCGTGGACGGTTCTGATCTCCATGACTGCGCAACCTAACATTCCGGACGCCCGCGCGGGGGCGTCCGGGGCCGATCAGCTTTCGGCGATCAGGTCGGCCGCCTTCTCACCGATCATCACCGCCGGGGCGTGGGTGTGGCCCCGGTTGAGCGTCGGCATGACGGAGGCGTCCGCCACCCGCAGCCCCGCCACGCCGCGCACGCGCAGCGACGGGTCCACGACCGACGCCTCGTCCACGCCCATCCGGCAGGTGCCGACGGGGTGGTAGAGAGTCTCGCCGCGTTCCCTGATCCACTGGGCGATCTCCTCATCGCTCTCCGGCATGGTGTACGGGGGCATCGGCCCGCCCGCGTACGGCTTCATCGCGTTGGTGGCGAACACCTGCTTGGCCGTCTTGAGCCCGGCCGTCAGCCGTTCGACGTCGACGCCGGCGCTCAGGTAGGCGGGGTCGACCACCACCTCGCGGCCGTTCAGGCCGATCCTGCCCCGGCTCTCGGGCTGCAGCAGCACGACGCCGACGGTCAGCCCGTGGCCGGTGGGCGGGGTGAGGCCGTGGTCCTTGAACGGCACCGGGGCGTAGACCAGCTCGATGTCGGGGGCCGGCTCCTCCGGGGAGGTCCTGATGAAGGCGACCGCCTCACCCACGTTCGAGGTGAGCATGCCGGAGCGGAACACCAGGTAGCGCAGCAGGTTGGCGACGGACTCCGCCCTGGTGAGCGTGACGGGCTTGGTGCAGGAGACGAAGGCGCCGGTGGACAGGTGGTCCTGGAGGTTCTTGCCGACCTCGGGGAGGTCGCGCACGACCGGCACGCCGGCGTCGCGCAGTTCGTCGCCGGCCCCGACGCCGGAGCGCATGAGCAGGTAGGGGGAGCCGATGGCGCCCGCCGACAGGATGACCTCGCGCCTGGCCCTGATCTGGGCGCCGCCGCTGTGCTCGATGCCGGTGGCGCGCCCGTCCTCGATCGTGATCCGGTCCACGGGGGCCTCGGTGATCACGGTGAGGTTCGGCCGGGGCAGCGCGGGGCGCAGGTACGCGTCCGCGGCGCTCCAGCGGCGGCCCCGGTCCTGGGTGACGGGGGTGGGGCTGTAGCCCTCGTTGGACGGGCCGTTGAGCTCGTCCAGGCGGCGTAACCCGAGCTCCTCGCAGGCTTTGAGGAACGCGGCGGTGGTGACGTTGGGGCTGCGCAGCTCGGAGATGAGCAGCGGGCCGGTGGTCCCGTAGACGCCGCCGTGGTTGCTGCCGACGCGGCGCTCGGCCCGGTGGAAGTACGGCAGCACGTCCTCGTACCCCCAGCCGGGGATCCGCCACTGGTCGTAGTCCAGGGCGCAGCCGCGCACCCACATCTGGGCGTTGAGCGAGGAGGAGCCGCCGAGGACCCGCCCGCGCGGCCAGTAGAGCTCGCGCCCGGCCATCTCGCCCTGCTTCGCGGTGGTGAAGTCCCAGTCGTACGGGGTCTTGAAGAGTTTGGGGAACCCGAGGGGCATGCGGATCTCGAGCTTGTCGTCCTGGCCGCCGGCCTCGACGAGCGCCACGGACACCGCGGGGTCGGCCGAGAGCCTCGCCGCCAGCACGCACCCCGCCGAACCGGCTCCGACGATCACGTAGTCGTACTCCATGGACCCCTCCCAGGGGCGAGTAACTTGTTACTTGCTTACTCCAGCGGCGGCATCGCGTCCATACGCATCTGTAACCTGAGTTACCTACCGGTTGGTATGCCCCCGCTGCGAAGATGTGGCCGAAGGCCCAACAAGGAGGGAAGGCGTCATGCTCAACCTGTCGATCGTCCTGGAAGACAGTGCCAGGAACACTCCGGAGAACACGGCCGTCGTCTTCGGCGACATGCGGCTGCCGTACTCCATGATCGACACCGTGGCCAACCAGGTCGCGAACCTGCTGGTCTCGCGGGGCATCGGCAAGGGCGACAAGGTCGCGATCGCCTGTCCCAACCTGCCGTACTTCCCGTTCGTCTACTTCGGCATCCTCAAGGCCGGGGCGACCGTGGTGCCGCTCAATGTGCTGCTGCAGTCCAGGGAGATCAGCTATCACCTGGACGACAGCGACGCCAAGGCGCTGTTCTGCTTCGAGGGCACGCCCGAGCTGCCGCTGGGCGAGCGCGGCCGGGCGGGGTTCGAGGGGGCCGAGGGCTGCGACCACTTCTTCGTGCTGCCGGCCACGCCGCTGGCGACCGAGTCGGAGTACGGGGAGTCGGTCTGGGCGGCGCTGAACGGCATGTCCGGCGAGTTCGAGACCGTGCAGACCTCGGCCGACGACACCGCCGTCATCCTCTACACCTCGGGCACCACCGGCCAGCCCAAGGGCGCCGAGCTGAGCCACCAGAACATGCTGATGAACGTCATGGTCAACGACAAGATGTTCCCGCGCTCGGAGAACGGCGACACCTACATGGGCGTGCTGCCGCTGTTCCACTCCTTCGGGCAGACGGTGGTCATGAACACCGGGTTCATGCGCGGCGCCAAGCTGGTGCTCATGCCGCGCTTCGAGCCGGGCGAGGCGCTGGAGCTGATGCGCCGCGAGGAGGCGACGTTCTTCGCGGGCGTGCCGACCATGTACTGGGCCATGCTCACCAAGATCCACGCCGAGGGCGCGGAGCCCCCGGCCACGCTGCAGGTCGCGGTGGCGGGCGGCTCCGCCTCCCCCGTCGAGGTGCTCAAGGACTTCGAGCAGACCTTCGGCATCGGCATCCTGGAGGGCTACGGCCTGTCCGAGACCGCCCCGGTGGCCAGCTTCAACCAGCCGGGCCGCCCGGCCAAGCCCGGCACGATCGGCACCCCGATCTGGGGCGTGGAGATGAAGCTGATCGACAACGACTGGAAGACGGTCGAGGGCGAGGGCCCCGGCGAGATCGCGATCCGCGGCCACAACATCATGAAGGGCTACTACGGCCGGCCCGAGGCGAGCGCCGAGGTGATGCGCGACGGCTGGTTCCGCACCGGCGACATCGCCACCCGCGACGCCGACGGCTACTACTCGATCATCGACAGGGCCAAGGACATGATCATCCGCGGCGGGTTCAACGTCTACCCGCGCGAGGTGGAAGAGATCCTCATGACGCACGAGGCGGTCTCGCTCGCGGCGGTGGTGGGCGTGCCGCACGACTCCCACGGCGAGGAGGTCAAGGCGTACGTCATCCTCGACGCGGGCGCGAGCCTCACCGAGGACGAGCTCGTCGCCTGGGCCAGGGACAACATGGCGGCCTACAAGTACCCGAGGATCGTGGAGTTCCGCGACGCGCTGCCGATGACGGCCACCGGCAAGATCCTCAAGCGCGAGCTGCGCTGAGCCCCGCGGGCCCCCTTCCGGAGGGAGGGGGCCCGCGAGCGAAACGCTTTCCCCCGCGTCCGCGATCTGTTCGTGTACGGCTCACGAACATCGGAGGATCGCATGGAAGCTGGCACGCTCGCCGTTCCCGGCGCCGAGCTGTACTACGAGCTGCGCGGGTCCGGGCCGGTCCTGCTGCTGGTGAACGGCGGCGAGGGGGACGCGGGCGCGTTCGCGCCGCTGGCCGCGCTGCTCGCCGACCACTACACCGTGATCACCTACGATCCGCGCGGCAACTCGCGGAGCCGGCTGACCTCCCCGATCGGCGAGCAGCGCATCCCCCAGCACGCCCGCGACGCGCACCTGCTGCTGCGCGCGCTCTGCCGGGAGCCCGCCTACCTCTTCGGCACGAGCTACGGCGGCATGGTCGTGATGGACCTGCTGGCCGCCCGTCCCGAGCAGGTGCGCGCGGCGGTCGCGCACGAGCCGCTCCTCATCGAGCTGCTGCCCGACGCCGACCGCTGGCACGCCGCCTTCCAGGAGGTGTACGAGACGTACGAGCGGGAGGGCGCGCCGGCGGCGGTCCGGGCGCTGAGCGCCCTGCTCGGCGTCGCCGCGCCGCCGGAGGCGTCGGCCGGGCTGCCGCCTCCGGTCGCCGACATGCTGGCGCGGGTCCAGGCCAACATGTCCTTCTGCGTGGCGTACGAGCTGCGGTCGTTCGTCCGTTACGTGCCCGACCTGGAGGCGTTGCGGGGCGGCAAGTTCACGCTGGCCACCGGCGGCGAGACGGGGTCCACCGTCGGCCACCGCACCGCCCTCGCCCTCGCCGAGGAGCTCGGGCTGGACATCGCCGGCTTCCCCGGCGGGCACGTGGGTTTCCTCACGCACCCGGCCGAGTTCGCCAAGACGTTGTACGAGGTGCTGGAGAGCTGATCAGGGCCAGTCGCGGGACGGGCGCAGCGGCATGCCGGAGCGCCCCTGGTCATCCAGCTTGACGCCGAGCACCTGGTGGAGCTGGATCTTGTTGCGCTCGAAGCCGACGATGCAGCCCGCCATGTAGAGGGCCCAGACGCGGGCGGTGCCCATGCCGACCTCCTGGACCGCGTCCTCCCAGTTGGCGTCCAGGTTGTCGCACCAGTGGCTCAGCGTCTTGGCGTAGTGCTCGCGCAGGTTCTCCTCGTGGCGGATCTCGAAGCCGTTGTCCTCCATCTGCCTGACCAGGTAGCCGACCGACTCCAGCTCGCCGTCGGGGAAGACGTAGCGGTTGATGAAGCCGCCCTTGTTGAACGTCTTCTCCTTGCCGGTGGGCCGGGTGATGCAGTGGTTGAGCAGCCGGCCGCCGGGCTTGAGCTTGCCGTTGAGGAAACCGAAGTAGGCGGGCAGGTTGTCCTTGCCGATGTGCTCGGTCAGGCCGATGGAGCTGACGGCGTCGAAGTCGCTCTCGGTGACGTCGCGGTAGTCCATGTGGCGAACCTCGGCGAGGTCCTGCAGCCCGGCCTCGGCGATGGCCTTCTGCGCGTACTCGGCCTGCTGGCGGCTGAGCGTCACGCCGAGCGCCTTGACGCCGTAGTGCTGGGCGGCGTGGATGACCATGCCGCCCCAGCCGCAGCCGACGTCGAGCAGCCGCATGCCCTCCCGGAGCCCGAGCTTGCGGGCCACCAGGTCGAACTTGGCGAACTGGGCCTCCTCCAGCGTGGCGTCCTCGGAGGGGAAGGTGGCGCAGGTGTAGGCCATGGAGGGGCCGAGCACCCACGAGTAGAACCGGTTGGACACGTCGTAGTGGTGGTGGATGGCCTCGGCGTCGCGCTGCTTGGCGTGGCGCGAGCCCAGCCTGGCCAGCGCGCTGGTGCGCACCTCCTGCGGCGGCACAGGGACGCGCATGAGCAGCGGCTTGAGCCCCAGCGAGCGGACCGCGGCGACCTTCTCGGCCGGGGTCAGGTCGTTGGTCGTGATGTTCCACATCCGGTCGAGCAGGGTGTAGAGGTCGCCGTGCACGTCGATGTGGCCCGACACGTACGCCCGGGCCAGCCCCAGCTCGCCGGGGGCCTGCGCCAGGTAGGCCACCGCGATGGGCGACTTCACCTCAAGGGTGACGTCGGCGCCGTCGGGACCCGCCTTGCTGCCGTCATACGCCATGAACGCGATGCCGGCGTCCGTACCGACGATCTTCTCGAAGATGGACGCGAGAGCCATCACATCACCTTCCCCGCACACACTTGTCGTACAGATCAAGCAGGCGGCCGCTCGGATCGTATTCCCGCTTGACCGGCCAGTAGGTGTCGCCGTTGTACAGCCGCCAGAACTCGTCGCGGCCGTAGAAGGACGTCGAGTAGAGCGACTTGTGCCCGTCGAGCTCGTGCACCGCGTTCTCGATGAGCCGGTTGTGGTGGCCGTCGAACCGCCCCCGCGGCAGCGGCACCATGCCCCAGAAACCGAAGTTCACGTACAGCTTCCCGGGCTCCAGGGGGTAGAGCGGCCAGCGGGAGCTCGCCCGCAGCGGGCACATCCAGACCGGCGTCATGCCGACCTCGCCGTGGAAGAACTCCAGGAACTCCGCGCCGCGCTCGACCGGCACCTCGACGTCCTGGATGACCGACTCCTGCACCGGCCGGCCGCGCCAGCGGTCGATGCGGGCGGTGACGCCGTGCTTGCGGTCGAGGGCCACGAGCCTGCGGTAGACGTCGGAGCGCATCCAGCGGCGCGGCATGAACGTGCGGACCATCGGCTGCTGCACGCCGAACGCGCGCGAGCACCAGAACCAGTCGGTGTCCCAGCGCCACAGGTAGTCGCGCACGGTCAGCCAGTCGCGGCCGCGCTGCCGGATCGACTGGTAGTAGATGCGCATGCCGGTGTAGTCGGAGGTGTAGGGCGCCCGGTCGGCGAAGCGGCCGACGGTGAGGTAGAGCTCCTGCGGGCCGAAGAAGACCCCGTCGACGAAGTCGACCGGCTCGCCGTCGTGCTCCATGCTCTCGCAGATCTCCTGCATGGCCAGCATGCACTTGTCGGCGTCGGTGAACCTGACGTGGGTGAGCCGCACGTACGGATGGACCTTGCGCAGCTTGATGCGCAGGCGCAGCGCGTAGCCGAGGGTGCCGTAGGAGTTGGGGAAGGCCCGGAAGAGGTCGTGGTGCTCGTTGTCGTCACGGGCGACGATGACGCGGCCGTCGCCGGTGAGGATCTCCAGCTCCTCGACCGACTCGTGGGGCAGGCCGTCGCGGAAGCTGGTCGACTCGATGCCGAGCCCGGTCACGGCCCCGCCCAGGGTGATGGTCTTGAGCTGGGGGACGACGTACGGCATCAACCCGTGGCGGAGCGTGGCGTCCACGAGGTGCTCGTAGGTGGTCATGCCCTGGACCTCGGCGGTCATCGTCTCGGGGTCGACGCTGATGACCTCGTCGAGATCCCTGGCGGAAAGCCCGGCCGTCTTGCCGGAGTCGCGGAACCTGAACAGGTTGGACGTGGCCTTGGCCAGGCGCGGCGCGGCGTCGCCGGGAATCTCGGCGTAGGAGCGCCGGATGTGCTCCACTGCCCGTCGGTGTGTCGACATCGTCGTCTTCACGCAAGCACCCCCTGGAGCCGGCAGAGATCGTCGACAGAACGTTATCTCTCCGGGACAACATGGAACAGACCGGGGGCGTTAAAGACACGAAAACTGTTCATCGTGCCAGCTACAAGCCTAAGAAGCCGGTGATTCCGAGTATTTCCGCGTAATTGGCTGACAAACGCCATTCACCACGTTGACGACTTCGCGGCCCTCCACGGCCGCGGCCAGGTTGTCCAGCGTGACGGTCATCAGGCGGCCGGTGGCCTCCTGGGTCACGCCGGCGACGTGCGGCGACAGCAGCACTCCGGGCAGCTCGCGCAGCGGGTCGCCGGGAGGCAGCGGCTCGGCGTCGAACACGTCCAGCGCCGCGCCCCCGAGATGCCCCGAACGCAGCGCCGCCACCAGCCCGTCCTGGTCCACGACCCCGCCCCTGGCGGCGTTGACCAGCACGGCGCCCCGCTTGAGCCGGCGCGGGTCGATCAGGCCGCGGGTCTCCTCCGACAGCGCGATCACCACGACCACCACGTCACTGGTCTCCAGCAGGTCCTCCAGCGCGGTGTAGCGGGGGTCCTCCCGGGGCGTGCGCGTCCAGTAGGAGACTCGGCCGCCGAACGCCCCGAACAGACGGGCGCACGCCTCCCCGATCGGCCCGTAGCCGACCACGCCCACCCGGGCGGCCCCCAGCTCCCGTGGCTGGAGCGCCTGCTGCGGCCACTCCCCCGCGCGCACGGCCGCGTCGGCCGCGGCCAGCTTGCGGGTCACCGCCAGGGCGGCGGCCACGCACCACTCGGCCACCGCGCCCGCGCTGACGCCCGCCGTGTTGGCGACCGGCACGCCGGCGGCGGCCAGCGCGGCCAGGTCGTGGCCGTCGACGCCGACCGAGGGCTGCTGCAGGAACGCCAGCCGGGGCGCGGCGGCCACGGCCGCGGCGTCCAGCGTGAGCTCGCCCGTCCAGTCGCCCAGCACGATCTCCGCCTCGGGCAGCGCGGCCAGCAGCGCCGCGCGGTCGCGCGTGGCGGGCGCGCGCACGCTCACCCGGTCGCCGAGCGGGGCCAGCAGCCGGCGGATCAGGTCCACGGGGAGCGGCGGGAGCGCCAGCAGGTTCCAGGGCGTCATGCGCCCACCGTAAAGCTCTCCATCACCTGGCGCATCAGGCCGGTGTTGCGCTGCCACTGCGCCTCGGTGAAGGTCCAGGACAGGATGTAGGCGGTCTCGCCGATCGTCACGGCCCGGCGCACCTCGTGGTACTTCATGCCGGGCGCGGCCCACGGCGTGCCGCCGCCCGCCTCGGCCACCCAGGTGAACTCCCACTCCACGGCCTTGGCGCCGTTGTGGCTGACCTTCCTGAGTCCGGCGTCGCGCAGGACGCCGGCGCCCCCGGCGGACTTGAACGCCTCCTCCTCGTCGCGCAGGAGCTGGTGCGGGTCGAGGCTGGCGTAGACGGCCTCGACGGCCAGGTGACCCATCCGGTGCGGGTGCGTCCACTCGGCGTGGTGCTCGCCGCGCGCGCCCTTCCAGCCGGCCGGCCGCTCGATCGACCAGCCGGCGGGCGAGGTCCAGGCCCGCACCACGGGCCTCGTCCTGGTCGGGGCGGGCGTCGGCGCGAGCGTGGAGCTGGCCGTCGGCGTCGGCGTGGCGGACGGCGGGGCGCTCGGCATCGGGCTGGTCGCCGCGGCCCGCTGGGCGAGCTGCGCGGTGCCCTCGGCCGGGCCGGCGGACCTGAAGTACGCGACGGCGCCCGCCGCCACGACCACGACGGCGGCCGCGGCGGCCGCCACGACGGCGCGGCCGAGCCCGCGCGACACGCGGGGGCCGGGCGCGTCCCGGTCGGCGGCGGCCGGCCTGGCCTGGAGGACGGCGTCGAGCAGCTCGTCCGCCTCCTGGGCGGTCACCCGCTCGGCCGGGTCCTTGCGCAGCAGCCCCTGGAGCACCGGGTGCATGATCGGCGGGATGCGCCGGTAGTCGGGCTCCTCGTCGAGGATGGCCTTGAGCGTGTCCATGGGCTCGCCGCGTTCGAACGGCGAGCGGCCGACCAGCGTGGCGTAGAGGGTGGCGCCCAGCGACCACAGGTCGGAGGCCGGGCCCGCCTCGGTGCCGCGCACCCGCTCGGGGGCCAGGAATCCGGGCGAGCCGGTCACCATGCCGGTCTTGGTGAGCGAGGACTCGCCCTCGGCTGTGGCGATGCCGAAGTCGGTGAGCACCGCCCGGCCGTCGTCGGTGAGCAGCACGTTGCTCGGCTTCACGTCGCGGTGCAGGATGCCCTGCCCGTGCGCGGCGACGAGCGCGGACAGCACCTGGCGCCCGACGTCGGCGGCCTGCCGCACCGGCAGCGCGCCCATGGTCGCCACGACCTCCTCGACGGACGGGGCGCGCACCAGCTCCATGATGATCCAGGGCCGCCCGTCCTCCTCCACCACGTCGTACACCGCGACCACGGACGGGTGGTTGAACTGGGCGGCGGTGCGGGCCTCCCGCGCGGTGCGGACGAGCTGACGCTCCTGGTCGGCGTCGGGCAGGCCCGCGGGCAGCACCACTTCTTTGACCGCGCACTGCCGGTCGAGCAGCGTGTCGTGGCCTTCCCAGACCACGCCCATCCCACCGCGGCCAAGCGCGCGTACTAACTCGTAGCGCTTGGCGATCAGCCGGCCGCTATCCGCATCCATGTCCTACCCCTGTTGACCACCCGAATAGTGGGCAAGTTTCCCATACCTCACCTGCCTCTGAGGGGTGGTCAGGAAGGCGTCTTGCCAGAGCACACCGAATATTGTTCTACTTGGGTGACTGTTCGCCTGCCGGTCATGAGAAGGAGACGCCGATGTCGAACGCTCGTCAGGGTCCGCTGTCCGGGGTTCGGGTGCTGGAGCTGGCGGGGCTGGCACCAGGTCCTTTCGCCGGGATGATGCTCGCCGACCACGGCGCCGAGGTGCTGCGGGTCGACCGGGTGAAGGCGGTCTCCGACCGGCCGCGCACCGACGTGATGGACCGCGGCAAGCGCTCGGTCGGGCTGGATCTGAAGTCCCCCGAGGGCGTGGCCGCGTTCAAGGAACTGGCCCGGCACGCCGACGTGGTGATCGAGGTGTTCCGGCCGGGCGTGGCCGAACGGCTCGGCATCGGGCCCGACGACCTGCACGCGGTCAACGAGCGGCTGGTCTACGGCCGGATGACCGGGTGGGGCCAGGACGGCCCGCTGGCGCCCACGGCGGGGCACGACATCGACTACATCGCGGTCTCCGGCGTGCTGTCGATGCTGGGCCGCGAGGGCGGCAAGCCGACCCCGCCGATCAACATCCTGGGCGACTTCGCCGGCGGCGGCCTCATGCTCGCGTACGGGGTGCTGCTGGCGCTGTTCGAGCGGGAGCGCACCGGCCTGGGACGGGTGATCGACGCCGCCATGGTCGACGGGGCGGCGATCCTGTTCGCGATGTTCTACCAGGGCGTGAGCAGCGGCATGTGGGGGCCGCGCGGCACCAACCTGCTCGACACCGGCGCCCCCATGTACGACACGTACGAGACGGCCGACGGCGGCTACCTGGCGGTGGGATCGCTGGAGCCGCAGTTCTGGGAGGCGATGGTGTCCCTCATGGGCCTGTCGGACCTGCCGGACCGCAACGACCAGGCGCAGTGGCCGGCGCTGCGGGCGCGGCTGGCGGAGGAGTTCCGCAAGCGGACCAGGGCCGAGTGGGAGGCGGTGTTCGAGGGCTCCGACGCGTGCGTGTCGCCGGTGCTGTCGATGGACGAGGCCCCCGCGCACCCGCACAACGCGGCCCGGCGCAGCTTCGTCGAGGTCGGCGGGCTGAGCCAGCCGATGCCCGCGCCCCGGCTGCTCGGCGCGCCGGACCCCGATCTGGCCCCGGCCACCCGGCTGGACGACCTGTCCGCCTGGGGCATCCCGGCGGAGGCGGCGGAGAAGCTGCGCGCCCAGGGCGTGCTCGGCTGAGCGCGGGCCGCGCGCGAGCCGGTCGTCGAAGCGGCGTGGGCGCGGCACCGCTCCCCGGGTCGCGCTTGGTCAGGCGCGGGCCGTGCCGCGTGCCGTCTCGTACGGTGAGTAGTCCTTGAGAGTGACGGCGTCGTGCAGGCGCGCGCTCCTGCCGCCGAGCCGGCCGGCCGCCCTGATGACCGCGTCCGGGATGTGGTCGAGCACGCGGGCCGCCTGGACGAGCGCCCACAGGTCGAACCGGCCGCCGGGGACGAGCCGCTTCGCCATGCCGAGCGCCAGGTCGCGGCTGCCGCGCACGTACGCGCCGAGTTCGGCCTCGTACGCGGGGAACGCCCGCGCGGGGTCGCCGCCCGCCGCGGCGAGCTCGCCCGCCAGCACGTACGCGCCCACCACGGCCAGGCTGGTGCTGCCGCCGACGGCGGGCCCCGGGCAGTAGCCGGCGTCGCCGACGAGCGTGACGCGTCCGCGCGACCAGGTGTCCATGCGCAGCTGCGTGATGCTGTCGAAGTAGAACGCGGGCGTGGTGTCCAGCTCGGCCAGCAGCCGGGGCACCTCCCAGCCGAGGCCGGCGAAGTGCTCGCGCAGCAGCTCCTTCTGCCTGGGCACGTCCCTGTAGTGGTAGCCGAGGGGCTCGCGGGTGCGGAAGAGGAAGACGGCCCGCGCGTCCGGCAGGTGGGCCGCCGAGTACAGGCCGATGATCCGGTCGACGGCCGAGACGCCTTCCATGCGCCCTTCGAGGCCCAGGTAGTTCGGCACGGACGCCACCGCCAGGTAGGCGCCGATCCAGGTGGCGAAGCGCTCCTCGGGGCCGAACACCAGGCGGCGCACGTTGGAGTGCAGCCCGTCCGCGCCGACCACCAGGTCGAACCGGCGCGACGGCCCGCGCTCGAACGCCACCTCGCCGTCCTCGCCGATGGCCGTGATGGAGTCGTCGAAGACGTACTCGACGTCGTCGCGGCCGGCGTCGTAGAAGATCTCGCCCAGGTCGTCGCGCATGATCTCCACGTGCCGCTCCGAGAACGCGGCGATGAGCTTCCCGGTGCTCATCCGCACCGGGCGGGACCGGCCGGGTACGTGGAAGGTCAGCAGCTCGGTGCCGGTCTTCCTGGCCCTGATCCGGTCGAGCACGCCCATCTTGGCGGCGATGTCGACGGCGGGCCGGAACAGGTCGACCGCGTGGCCGCCGGTCTTGCGCAGCGCGGGGGCGCGTTCGACGACCGTGACGGTGAACCCGTAGCGGGTGAGCCAGTAGGCGAGGACGGGGCCGGCGACGCTGGCGCCGGAGATGAGGACGTGCATGGACATCCCTCCTTACTTACCGGATGGTAAAACACCGGCGACGGCCGCCACAAGGGCTTACTTAACGATAGGTAAGGATTAGGGTTGATCCATGGCCAGGCCGAGTGACACCAGGGCGCGCATCCAGGCGGTGGCGCGCGAGCTGTTCGTGCGCCAGGGCGTGCAGAACACCAGCCTGCGCCAGATCTCCGACCGGCTCGGCATCACCAAACCGGCCCTCTACTACCACTTCTCCTCACGCGACGATCTGGTGCGCAGCATCGTCCAGCCGCTCGTCGACGACATGGAGCGGTTCGTGGCCGGCCGGCAGCCCGGCGGGGATCCGCGCGAGCTGCTCGACGACTACTTCGACATGATCTGGCGGCACCGCGAGGTGATCGTCATGGTGGTGCGCGAACTGTCCGTGCTGTCCTACCTCGACCTGGGCAAGCGCATGATCGAATGGCGGCAGCGGCTCGTCGCCCTGCTGCTCGGCGACGACCTCACCACCACCCAGCGCATCCGGGCCACGATCGCGCTGGGCGGCCTCGCCGACTGCTCGGTCGAGTACGCCCACCTGCCCGTCGAGGAGGTCAAGCCGACGGCGGTCGAGGTCGCGGCCGCCGCGCTCGGTTTCTAGACCGCGACGTAGAGGTCGACGCCCCCCGGGTGGTGCACCTCCACGTCGGTGGTGAACGCCCTGGCCGGCGTGCCGCCCGACTCGGTGTGCTTCCACACCTGCTGCCAGGCCTCGACCAGCGCCTGCGGCATCGGGCCGCGCGCCTCCACCTTGATCGTTCTGGCGGCCGGCACCCGCACCGCCACCATGCCCTCAGGCAGCCGCGGCACCGTGCGCACGGCCGTGCCGACGATCTGCGTGTAGGCGCCGTGATGATCGCTCTCGTAGTCGGTGAGCACCGCGTAGAGGTTCTCCCCCACGCGGTTGGGCACGTGGGCGAAGGCCCCCGGAGCACCGGCCCGCTGCCACAGGACCGGCAGTTTCGCCCGCGCCTGGTCCATTTCGTCGGCGTTCGTGGTGCGTACTGCGAATCCGACGACGATCATCTCGTCCCGCTCGGTGACGTCCACACGCCCTCCCTCCCCCATTGAGCATCCCGGCCGATCATAAGCCCCCGAGAAAGGGGGAAATGTTTGGTAGAAGCAGTCACCTCATAAGATGGATGAACGTGAAATTTCTCAACGGCATGGCGCCGCCGTACGACCTGACCTACAGCGACGTCTTCATGACGCCGTCCCGCTCCTCCGTCGGGTCCCGGCTCGAAGTCGACCTGTCCACGCACGACGGCACCGGCACCACGATCCCGCTCGTCGTGGCCAACATGACCGCGGTCGCCGGACGGCGCATGGCCGAGACCGTCGCCCGCCGCGGCGGCATCGTGGTGATCCCCCAGGACATCCCGTTCGACGTCGTCGCGGACGTGGTCGACTGGGTGAAGAAGCGCGACCTCGTCCACGACACCCCGCTCGTGCTCACCCCGCACGACACCGTCGGCGAGGCGCTGCAACTGCTGCCCAAGCGCGCGCACGGCGCCGTCATCGTCGTCGACTGGGAGAACCGCCCCGTCGGCGTGGTGACCGAGGCCGACTGCCAGGGCGTCGACATGTACACCCAGCTCGCCCAGGTGATGTCCAGCGAGCTGCTCACGCTGCCCGCCGGGCTCGCCCCGCGCGAGGCGTTCGACCGGCTGCACGACGGGCGCCACCGGCTGGCCCCCATCGTCGACGAGTCGGGCCGCCTGGTCGGCATCCTCACCCGTACCGGCGCGCTGCGCGCCACCCTCTACCAGCCGGCCGTGGACTCCCGCGGCAGGCTGCGCGTCGCCGCCGCCGTCGGGGTCAACGGCGACGTGGCGGCCAAGGCCAAGGAACTGCTCGAAGCCGGCGTCGACTGCCTGGTCGTCGACACGGCCCACGGGCACCAGGACAAGATGGCCACCGCGCTGCGTGCGGTGCGCGCGCTGGGGCCGCACGTGCCCGTCGCGGCCGGCAACGTGGTCACCGCCGCCGGCGTGCGCGACCTGGTCGACGCGGGCGCCGACATCGTCAAGGTCGGCGTCGGGCCGGGCGCCATGTGCACCACCAGGATGATGACCGGGGTGGGCCGGCCGCAGTTCTCCGCCGTGCTGGAGTGCGCCGCCGAGGCGCGCAGGCTCGGCCGCCACGTGTGGGCCGACGGCGGCGTCCGCCACCCCCGCGACGTGGCGCTGGCCCTGGCGGCGGGGGCGGCCAACGTGATGGTCGGCTCGTGGTTCGCCGGCACGTACGAGTCGCCGGGCGACGCCCACACCGACGCCGACGGGCGTAAGTACAAGGAGAACTACGGGATGGCGTCCGCGCGCGCCGTCCGGCTGCGCACCGCCGACGACAGCCCGTTCGACCGGGCCAGGAAGGCGCTGTTCGAGGAGGGGATCTCCACCTCGCGCATGTACCTGGACCCGCGCCGGCCCAGCGTGGAGGACCAGATCGACGCGATCGTGGCCGGGCTGCGCTCCGCGTGCACGTACGCGGGGGCGACCACGCTGGAGGAGTTCCACGAGCGCGCCGTCGTCGGCGTCCAGAGCTCCTCGGGCTACTCGGAGGGCATGCCGGTCCACATCAGCTGGTGACCCTCGTGGTACCCGCGCGGTCGTACGGTGATCAGCCGATCGTGGTCACCCACGCGGTCGTGCGGACGACCCGCCGGTCCGGCCATCAGCCGGTCGTCGTCACCCGTACGGTCGTGCCGGTGACTGATCTGGCGAGGTCGCCGGCCAGGAAGACGGCCGCGCCGGCCGCCTCCTCCGCGGGCCGCTTCCCCCCGGGAGGCGGCCCGCCGAGCGCGATCGCGTTGACCCGGATCCCGCGCGGCGCCAGCTCCACGGCCAGCGTCGCGGTGAGGCTCTCCAGGGCCGCCCTCATCGCCCCGTACACCGCCGCCCGCCGGGCCTCGCCCGAGCTCACGTTGATGATCGCGCCGCCCGCGCGCATGAGCGGCAGCATCCGCCGGATCAGCTCCGTGACCTGGCCGAAGTGCTCCTCGAACACCGCCCGCTCGTCGCTCGCGGCCGGCTCGTCGAAGCCGCCGGCGCTCGTCACCAGCACATCCACCCGGCCCCACCGGTCGGCCACCGCCCGCGCGAACACCTCCGCCGCCATCGCGTCGCCGGGCCTCACCGTCATCGCCAGATCACCCCGCGGCCGGTCACGGTCGCACGCCGCCACCCGCGCCCCGAACACCGCCAGCGCCTCGGCGATCGCCCGTCCCGCCCCGCGCGCCGCCCCCGCGACCACCGCCACGCGCCCGTCGAGCAGGATCGCGTCGGGTGTCGGGGCGGTCATGGAAGCCGACCATATCCCGACCGCGTAGAGTCGTCGGGTTCATTGCCATCGTCAACAGGAGCACTTCGTGGCACTCTCGAAGCCGGAGATCGACTTCCCGGGCGGCAACCCGCCCGCCGACCTGGAGATCGAGGACATCGTCGTCGGGGACGGTCCCGAGGCCAAGCCCGGCCATCAGGTCAGCGTCCACTACGTCGGCGTCGCCTTCTCCACCGGCGAGGAGTTCGACGCGTCCTGGAACCGCGGCCAGGCGTTCCAGTTCCCGCTGGGCGGCGGGCGTGTGATCGCGGGCTGGGACCAGGGCGTCGCCGGCATGAAGGTGGGCGGCCGCCGCAAGCTCGTCATCCCGCCGCACCTCGGCTACGGGAACGCCGGTGCGGGCGCCCGCATCAAGCCCGGCGAGACCCTCATCTTCGTCGTGGACCTCCTCGGCGTCAGCTGACCCGCCGACCCCCCGGCTCCCGGCCCACCCGCCGGGAGCCTACGTCCTCCACCCGAAGCTTCACGACATCACCCGCCGGGCTATTCACCACGTCCCGGGCACGACCGCCGCGGTCCTCCCGCCACCGCGCACGTCCCCGGCCCCAGCGTCCGGGCACGACCGCTGCGGTCCTCCGGCCACCGCGCACGTCCCCGTCCTCCGCGTCCGGTGACGCCTCCTCAGTGCCCTATCCCCCGGTGTCCCGACTCCGAGCAGACCGCCAGGATCCCCCACATCCCCGGCTTCCCGCGTCCGGTGATGCCACTCGCCACCTCGGAGCCTTCTCCCCCGGGTCCGCCACATCCGCCCGAGATCCCGACTCCGGGTACGTTCGCCGGGGTTCTTCCCGGGGTCGGTGAGGTGCTTCTTTTCTTTCTCGTACGGGATTCGCGCGCCCTTCCGGGGGGCCGAATCGAAGGGGGATTGCGGAAATGTCGTGGTGGTGAGGCACGATAGCGGTGTGCTACTGATCGACGTGGTCCGGGTGTCCGAGGCGGTGGCGCGCACGCCCGCGCGGCTGGGGAAGATCGGCCATCTGGCCGAGCTGCTCGGCCGGGTCGGCCCGGGTGAGGCGGAGATCGCCATCGCCTACCTGTCGGGTGAGCTGCCGCAGCGCCAGATCGGCGTGGGCTGGCGCTCCCTCCAGGACCTGCCCGGCCCGAAGCTGGCCGCGACCGCCACGCTGACCGACGTCGACGCCCTGCTCACCAAGATCAAATCGGTGTCCGGCCAGGGCTCACAGGCCGCCCGCAAGGCGCTGGTGCACGAGCTGTTCGCCGGCCTGACCAGCCAGGAGCAGACCTTCATGCTCAAGCTGCTCGGCGGCGAGCTGCGGCAGGGCGCGCTCGACGGCGTGATGATCGAGGCGGTCGCCAAGGCGTCCGGGGCGCCCTCGGCCGACGTGCGCCGGGCGCTCACGCTCCGCGGCTGGTTGCCCGCGGTCGGGGCGGCGGCGCTGGCGGGCGGCGTGCCGCGCCTGAAGGAGTTCCGGCTGGAGGTGGGCCGCCCGGTCTCGCCCATGCTCGCCGGCAGCGCCCCCGGCGTCGCCGCCGCCCTGGCGAAGGCGGGCGCCCCCGCCGCGCTGGAGTGGAAGCTCGACGGCATCCGCGTCCAGGCCCACCGCTCGGGCTCGGAGGTCAGGGTCTTCACCCGTACCCTCGACGACCTCACCTCGCGGGTCCCCGAGCTGGTGGAGGCCGTGCTGGCGCTCCCCGTGGAAGACGCGGTGCTCGACGGCGAGGTGATCGCGCTCCGCCCCGACGGCCGCCCGCACCCCTTCCAGGTGACGGCCGCCCGCACCGGCAGCAAGATCGATATCGATCGCCTGCGCGCGGAGACGCCGCTGAGCGTCTTCTTCTTCGACGCGCTCCGGGTCGAGGGCGCCGACCTGCTCGATCTCCCGTACGCGGCCCGCCAGGAGAGGCTCGCGGCCACCGTTCCCCCGCCGTTGCTCACCCCGCGCCTCGTCACCGCCGACGTGGCGGAGGCGGAGCGGTTCTTCGCCGAGGTGGTGAAGGCCGGCCACGAAGGGCTGGTGGTCAAGGCGCTGTCGTCCCCCTACGTGGCCGGCCGGCGCGGCGCGGGCTGGATCAAGGTCAAGCCCCGCCACACGCTCGACCTGGTGGTCCTGGCCGCCGAGTGGGGCCACGGCCGCCGCGAGGGCAAGCTGTCCAACCTCCATCTCGGCGCCCGCGACCCGGAGACGGGCGGGTTCGTCATGCTCGGCAAGACCTTCAAGGGCCTGACCGACGAGCTGCTCGCCTGGCAGACGGAGCGTTTCCTGGCGCTCGCCGACGGCCCCACCACGGAGTGGACGGTCCACGTCCGCCCCGAGCTGGTGGTGGAGGTCGCCTTCGACGGCGTGCAGCGGTCGCCCCGCTATCCGGGCGGCATGGCCCTCCGCTTCGCCAGGGTCCTGCGCTACCGCCCCGACAAGCGCGCCGAGGACGCCGACACGGTCGAGACGGTCCGCGCCCTCATGATCTAGTACGCAGCCGTACGGGCCCGAAGAGGCCGCTGACGCGCTGGCCGGCGAAGACGAAGTGGGTGGGGCTGACCTCGTCGAGATAGGGCCCGAGCGTGCCGAGGACGAGGATCTCCACCACGTTGTCGCCGTCGTCCAGGTCGACGTCGAAGGCGTACGGCGAGCACACCCTGATCCCGCACGGACGCCCGTTCACCGTCACCTCCGCCGTGCCCCTGACCCTGCCGAGGTCGAGCACGCCCGGCCCGGAACGCGCAGTGACGGTGGTGCGGTAGCGGACACCGCCGCTGTATCCGGCGAGGCCGCGTTCCTCCCAGTCGCCCAGCCGCATCCGGCCCGGTCCGCAGGTGAACCGCACCGGGCCGGTGAAGACGGCTCCGCCCTGGGCTCCCGGAGCCGTGACGGCGTGCAGCTCGACCGCGCCGTCCTCCGTCCAGCGCGCCCGGGCCCCGCCGGCCTCGACGCCGCTCGCGCCGGGCGGCGCGTCCACGAGGAAGACCTCCGTACGAGGGCGCGCGCCCGGCACGGCGAATCCGGCGGGCAGCGCGACCGGGCGACCGTCGAGCCAGCCGGCCTCCGGCAGCGGGTGGGGGCGGGGCCAGAGGTGGAGGGCGGGAGGGTCGCCGTGCTGGCGGCGCCGGACCCGGACGTCCCCTGACCATCCGGGGCCGGACACCGCCAGCCCGTCCACCAGCACCCAGCCGCCGGACTCCACGCGGACCGTGTTGGCGCCAGGGTGCAGCAGGTGCGCGACGTCGTAACGGCGCACCCTGGGGATGTCCGCTTCCGCGTACGGGTCGAAGCCGCCCTGCCTGCCCGCCTCCCGCCCGTTGACCAGGACCCGGCAGTACGCGGTCGAGGCGACCTGGAGCAGCTCGTACGGCCCGTCCCCGAGGTTGACGGTGGTCTCCAGCGGCGTCCCGGCGATCCACTCCGGGACGGCGGCGTCGGCGGGATCGGCGACCAGGCAGACGTAGGCGCGCAGGTCGAGCTCCTCCTCAGGCGTCAGCCGCAGCTCCAGCAGGTGCTCGCCGGCTGTGACGGGCGCCGCCGTCACGGCGGCGTAGCCGCGGTCGTCCAGCGGGATCCGCTCGCCGTCGAGCCACAGAGCCTTCTCCGCCCCGGCCCCTACCGCGAGCCAGGCGGGCCGTCCCTGCGGCACGGTGAGCAGGGTACGGAAGCGGGCCTCGGCGCCCGCCGTGACCCTGCCGAAGGCGAGGAACTCGGCCGGCACCCGGCCCTTGGGGCCGAGCGTGTCCCGGTGCACGGGATCCTTGCGCAGCCCCCGGGAGAGCGACCACACCGACGGGGTCCAGGGGCCGTCGCCGACCCGCTGCTCCCCCCGGGGCCCGAACGTGACGTGCACCGCCTCCCCCTCCGGCGTCCGCAACGTCCAGCGCTCGACCGTCGCGCCGCCGCCGAAGTCGTGCCAGGTGTCGTCCAGGGTGGGGACCAGTTCGGCCTCCCACTCCTCACCGAGATCGGTTTCGACCGGGTACGGGGGCGCGGCCGGCACGGGCTCGGCCGGGGTGCCGTCGAACACGAGCAGCGCGGCGGGGCCGTCGTCGAACGGCACCACGACCTCCACGGCGTCCCCGTGGCGGGTGTGCGGGAGCGGGCGGGGTTCGCCGCCGTCGAAGAGGCGGGCCAGCAGCGGCGTGCCCGAGACGCCCCTGACGGTGATCCGCATGTCGCGGGCGTACCTGGCTGGGTCGAAGTCGATGGCGGCGTCCAGCCAGCCGAGGTCCACACCGCGCTCGTCGGGCCGGCCCACGCTGATCCTGCTGGCCATGGGGTGTGCGGCCGTCAGGAACACCAGCGTGGCATCGCCGGTCTCACGCACCAGCGCCGGAACCGGCGCCTCGACCCGACGCTGCAACTCCGCCAGCGCCTCCCCCAGCCCGGCAGGAGTCGCCACACGACGAACCCCGCCCACGCCGGAGAAGAGCCCCCAGGACCGCGCGGAACCGTCCGCGCCCGTACCGGAGGAGACGCCCTGAGATCCGGCCGAGGCCGCCGCAGGAGCGGCGCCCGTACCGGAGGAGACGTCCTTGAACCCGGCCGGGGTCGCCGCAGGAGCCGCCGTGCCCGTACCGGAAGAAACATCCTGAGATCCGGCCGAGGCCGCCGCAGGAGCGGCGCCCGTACCGGAGGAGACGTCCTTGAACCCGGCCGGGGTCGCCGCAGGAGCCGCCGTGCCCGTACCGGAAGAAACATCCTGAGATCCGGCCGAGGCCGCCGCAGGAGCGGCGCCCGTACCGGAGGAGACGTCCTTGAACCCGGCCGGGGTCGCCGCAGGAGCGGCGCCCGTACCCGAAGAGAGGTCCCGAGATCCGGCCGAGGCCGCCGCGGGGCGGGCCGGGTGGGCGTCGAGGAGAGACTGCGGGGGGTCGCCTACGGTGATGAGGAGGCCGCCGGCCGCGGCGAAGTCGGCGAGCCTGGTGGCGACGTCCTGGTCCAGCTCCGTGACGGCGGGCAGGATGATCGCGCGGTAGGCCTCGGTGGACACCGTGAGGCGACCGTCCGCGACGGTCGCCCGCCGTACCGAGTCCTCGTCGATGACGTCGGCGTCGAGGCCGAGCCGGTCGAGGACGCCGGGGCGGATGGCGAACCACGCCATGTCGCCGACGATCTCCCGGTAGACCTCGTCGGCGCGGGCGGCGGCCGCGTCCACGTGGCCCGTCCCGGTGCCCGCCTGGGCGGTGGCGGTGGGCAGCAGCACGGCGACGTCGCAGGCGTGGCGGCCCTGCGACAGGGCCGCGCACAGACGGGTGACCGCGTCGGCGAAGACGCGGTGGTGACGCCAGTAGGGCTGACGCCAGTCGGTGGACGGCGGCGCCCACTCCCACCAGCCGCGCCGGGTCGTGTAGTAGACGGCGTGCGGGTTGTAGAGGGTGGCGCCGGCCCGCAGCCAGGGCAGCAGCCAGTCGAGGGTCTCCTCCAGCGTGCCGCCCCACCCGCTGGAGTGGAAGGCCTCGATCCAGGTGCGCGGTCTGCCGTACAGGTGGGCGAGCGAGGCGTGCAGGCGGGCGTCGCCGTGGTGGTCGGAGCCGGGCGCGCCGAACCAGCGGTGGGTGCCGGCGTAGTCGGCGTACAGCTGCACGCCTGCCACCGGGTGTCCGGCGCGGGCCGGGTCCTGCTGGTCGCAGCCGTTCAGCAGGCCGTGCCGTTCGTGCCAGCGCGCCAGCGGCCGGAAGAACGCCTCCTCGGCGAGCTCGGCGCGGGTGCGCTGGTAGGCCAGCCAGTCGGGGTCCTCGATCGTGAACGGCTCGCCGCGGCGGGCCAGGTGCTCCTCGGCGAAGCGGGCCGACCAGGTGGGCAGGGTGGGCAGCTCGTCCTGGAAGGACCCGGCGATCACCCGGCCGAACCAGTGTCCCACCCGCCGCTCGAACTCGCCGTGCACCTTGTCGAGCAGCACCGCGCACGCCTCGGGCGACAGGTAGTCGAAACCGCGCGAGGTCAGGGAGCCGTCGGGGGCCAGCCACTGGCCGGCGAACTCCGGGCGCTCCGCCACCAGCCGCGCCTGCAGATCGGCGCCGGAGAAGCCGAGCTGGTCGTAGAACCACAGGCGGGCGCCCAGCTCGGCGGCGTCGGCGCAGACCCCGTCGAGCAGCTCCCACCACGCGTCCGACATGAAGGGCGGGTCGTCGGCGTCGGCGCCGAACGTCGGCCCCGAGGGCGCCAGGTTGAGGATCACCAGGTTCCGCACCCCGCCCGCGACCAGGCGCTCCATCTGCCAGCGCAGCCGGTCGCGGCGCAGCGGTTCCCCGCTCCACCACCAGATGGCGGCCGGGGAGAACTCCGGGGGCGGCTCCCGCAGCAGGTCGTGGACGTTCATCCCTTGAGTCCGCTCGCGAAGCCCTTGATGACGTAGCGCTGCAGCGCCAGGAACACCAGCACGATCGGCAGCGCGCCGAGCACCAGGCCGGCGAAGACCAGGCCGTGCTGGGAGACGTACTGGCCCACGTAGGCGAAGACGCTGACCGGGACCGTCTCGTAGCCGGAGCCGCCGAGGTAGATCAGCGGCGTGAAGAAGTCGTTCCAGATGAAGACGGCGTTGAGGATCAGCACCGTGCCGGTGATGGGCCGCAGCAGCGGGAAGACGACCCGGGTGAACGCCACGAGGTGCGAGGCGCCGTCGATCTGGGCGGCGCTGGCGTAGTCGCGGGGCAGCGCCCGGATGAAGCCCGTGTAGAGGAATACGGTGAAGGGCAGCTGGATGCCGGTGTAGAAGAGGATCATCCCGGCGTGCGTGCCGATCAGCCCGAGCTCGGTCACCAGCTGGTAGAGCGGGATCATGCCGAGCTGGAACGGCAGCACGATGCCCAGCAGGAACAGGATGTAGAGCCCGTACCCGAGGCGGGTCTTCACCCGGGCCAGGAAGTACGACGCGAACGAGCCGAGCGCGATGAGCGCCACCAGGCTGACCACCGTGATGACCGTGCTGTTCACCAGCGAGGGGCCCAGGGCCGCGGCCGTCCACGCGCTGGCGAAGTTGTCGGCCGTGGGCGGGTCCGGCAGGGCCAGCGGCGACTGCGAGATCTGCGCGGGGTCCTTCAGCGACAGCGACACCAGCGTGTAGACGGGGAACATGAACGCCACCGCTGCCGCGATCATCACGATCTCGAGCAGGAAGGTCCTTCTCATACGGTCACCTCGCGGTTGCGCAGGTAGTAGACCTGGACGAGGGAGACGGCCGCCACGAACAGGGCGAGCACCAGCGCGATCGCCGTGCTGTAGCCGAACTTGCCGAACACGAACGCCTGCTTGTAGAGCACCGTCGACAGCGTCTCGGTGGCGTAGCCGGGGCCGCCGTTCGTGGCCGCGAAGACCTGGTCGAACAACTTGAGCCCGCCGATCGTGGACAGCATCAGGTTGATCGTCACGGCGGGGGCCAGCAGGGGCCAGGTGACGTACCGGAAGCGCTGCCACGTGCCCGCGCCGTCGATCATGGCGGCCTCGTGCAGCTCCTTGGGCACGCCCTCCAGCCCGGCCAGGAAGATGACCATGGAATATCCGGCGTACTGCCACACGACCATGCCGGCGATCGACCACAGCGCCACCGACGGGTCGCCCAGCCAGTCCACGCGCAGCCCGAGCAGGCCGTTCAGCCCCGCGGTGGGGTCGGGGTTGTAGATGTACTTCCACAGGAACGCCACCATCACCGGGCTGACCACGACAGGGGCGAAGAAGATCACCCGGAGCAGCGCCCGGCTCTTCAGCTTCGCGTGCACGCCGAGCGCCAGCAGCAGGCCGACGGCGTTCTGCACGAACACGACCGCCACGGTGAGCAGCAGCGTGTTGCCGATGGAGCCCAGGGCCTGCTCGTCGCCGAGCAGCGTGCGGAAGTTGGCCAGGCCCACGAACGACATGTCCTGGCCGATCCCGCTCCAGTCGGTGAACGCGTACACCACGCCGCTCGCCGCGGGATAGAGCACCACCAGCGCGTAGACCAGCAGCGCGGGCGCGGCGAACAGCCAGGGCGGAGCATCCGCGCTGACCCGCCGCCGCCCCGCGACGCGGGCGGCGCGGGCGCGGAAGGCAGTCAGGGGGGTCACTTCCGGTACGCCTCGTCCATCTTCTTCAGAGCCTCGTCGATCGTGGACTTGCCGGCGAGCAGCTCCTGGACCACCGCGAAGTGCACCGGCTGCACCTCGGCGTTGGGCCAGCGCTGGTCCATGAACGGCACCGCCCGGTCCTTGGTGAACGGCAGGAACGATTCCACCGCCGGGTCGACCTTGGAGGAGGCGTCCTGGGTGAGCGGGATGGCGGCGATGGCCTCGGCCCAGGCGTTGATGTTCTCCTGCTTGCCGAGGAAGTCGACGAACGCCTTGGCCTCCTCGACGCGCTCGCCCTTGGCGTTCGCGCCGAGCCCGACCACGACGCCCGCCGGGATCCACACCTCGGACGCCTGGTCGGCTCCGGGCAGCGGGAACATCGACAGGTCGTCCGGCGCGGAGGCGGCCTTGCGGAAGTCGGGCAGCACGGCCGACACCTGCACGGCCATGGCGGCCTTGCCCGAGGCGACCATGGAGGTCTGCTGCTCGAACGTGGTGCCGTTGACGTTGTCGTTGAAGAAGCCGCGCTTCTGCAGCTCCAGGTACATCTCCATGGCCTGGCGCCAGCCGGAGTCGGCGAAGGTGGCCTGCCCGGCGAGCTGCCTGTCGTCGAAGGCCGGGTCCTTGGCGTAGACGGTGGAGGGCACCAGCGCGTAGGTGATGAGCTGGGTGACCCACGGGGTCTGCGCGCCCAGCGCGATGGGCACCACGCCGGCCTTCTTCAGCTTGTCGCAGACCGACAGGAACTCGCTCCAGGTGGCCGGCGGCTCCTCGACGCCGGCCTTCTGGAACACCTTCTTGTTGTAGACGGCGCCGATGACCGACGAGCCCGCCGAGTGGATGTAGGTCTTGCCGTCGAGCTGGAAGGCGGGCTTGAAGCCCTCGGGGATGGTCTTCGTCCACGCCTGGGCCGACAGGTCGGCCAGCAGCCCGGCCTGGGCGATCTGGGTCATCGACATCGCGCTGCCGTTGCCGGGGTACACGACGTACAGGTCGGGAGCGTTCCCGGCGCCGAGCTGGGTGCGCACCGACGTCTGCACCTGGTCGGTGGGGGCGTACGAGGCGGCGATCCGCACCGACGGCCGAGCCTGCTGGTAGGCGGCCGCCAGCTTGTCCATCGGCGCCTTCTGGTCGGACACGCCGATGAACTTCAACTCGGTCGTGCTCTGCCCGCCGGTGGTCGTGGTCGTGGTCTCGGGGCGGGTGGAGCAGGCGGTGACGAGGGTGGCGGCGGCCAGGCCGCCCATCATGCGCAGGAAGTTCCCCCGGCTCAGCCGGGCCTCACGCAGCAGGTCGGTCATTGTCTCTCCTCGGTCGTGCGGAGGGTTGTGATCCCCGGGAGGTGGTAGCCGATGCGAACGTTTTAACGACGGCTGCGCGAAGAACGGGCGGGCCGCGAGTTTGTTAACTTACCAATCAAACTTGTTAAATCTGAGAGATGCCGGGAGACTACGAGTCGCCCAAGTTGGGTGTCAAGAGTAGAATTCGCAGCCCTCCGAGCAGGTGGAGACTCAGGTGAAGTCGCGGCCCCACACCTCCAGCAGGTCAGCGCGATGGCAGGGCATGGCCGAGCACATCGTGCGCCAGGGCTCCGTCTCCGTGACCGAGCTCGCCGAGAGCTTCGGGGTCAGCGTGATGACCGTCCACCGCGACCTCGACGAGCTGGAGCGCCAGGGGATGGTGCGCAAGGTCCGCGGCGGGGCCACCGCGCAGGCCAGCAACGTGTGGGAGAGCAACATCGCCTACCGGCTCAAGGCCCACACGGCGGAGAAGGACGCCATCGCGCGCGTGGTGGCGGGCATGATCGAGCCGGGCAGCTCGGTCATGCTCGACGACTCCACCACCGCGCTGGCCGTGGCCCGCCAGCTGCAGGAGCTCGCCCCGCTGACCGTGGTGACCAACTTCCTGGAGGCCATCAGGCTCCTGGCCGGCCATCCCGACATCCGGCTCATCGCGCTCGGCGGCGAATATCACGCCACGCATGACTCTTTTCTCGGTCTCGGCTGCGTCGACGCGGTCGAGGCGGTGAGCACCGACGTGGTGGTGGTCTCGACCTCGGCCATCTCCGAGAAGTACGCCTTCCACCAGGAGCAGGAGATCGTGCTGGTCAAGCGGGCGATGCTGGGCTCGGGCACTCGGCGCATCCTCGCCGTCGACGGCTCCAAGCTGGCCCGGGTGGCGCTGCACCGGGTGGCTCCGCTGGACGACTTCCACGTCGTGGTGGTCGACGCCAACGCCCCCGCCGACCTGCTCCAACGGCTCCGCGACCACCACGCGCACGTCGAGGTGGCGCAGTTGTAACGCCGAAGCTGTTATTTGTAACTTGAGGCTTGTTAAAACGATTGCATCTTGCTACAAAGTGAGGGCTTTCGCCCCCCACCTTAGGAAGCAACATGCACCGTCCCTCGCGACGATCTTTCCTTGGGCTCGGCGGCTCCGCACTCGCCCTCGCCTTCACCACCGACCTGGCCGACCCCTGGACCGCGCAGGCCGCCGTGAAGGGTGACTACCCCTTCCGGCTGGGCGTCGCCTCCGGGGACCCGCTGCCCGACCGGGTCATCCTCTGGACGCGCCTGGCGGCCGAACCGTTACAGCCACTCGGCGGGCTGCCGTTCGCCAAGCTCAAGGTCGAATGGGAGATCGCCGAGGACGAGGGGTTCACCCGGCGAGCCCGCCACGGCTCCGCCTGGGCCCGCCCCGAGTACGGCCACTCCGTCCACATCGACGCCAAGGGCCTGGAGCCGGGCCGCGAGTACTTCTACCGCTTCCGCTCCGGCGGCGAGATCAGCCCCACCGGCCGCACCAAGACCGCGCCGGCCCCCGGCAGCAGCCCGGACTCCCTGCGGCTGGCCTTCGCCTCGTGCGCCTCCTGGCCCGACGGCTACTACACCGCCTACCGCCATCTCGCCGACGAGAACCCCGACGTGGTCTTCCACCTCGGCGACTACCTCTACGAGTACGGCATCCGGCCGACGGGCGGGAACCGCGACATCCCCGTACCCGAGCAGTACCGGGTGCAGTGCGACACCCTCGACCGCTACCGGATCCAGTACGGCCTCTACAAGAGCGACCCAGACCTGCAGGCCGCCCACCACCGGGCGCCGTGGATCGTCACCTGGGACGACCACGAGGTGCTCGACAACTGGGCCGGCCGGCACGGTCCCGGCGGCGACGTGACCGAGCAGGACTACCTGGTGATCCGCGCCAACGCCTTCCGCGCCTTCTGGGAGAACATGCCCGTCAGGGTGCCTCCCGTGGAGGGCCCCGACGCCCGGATCTACCGCAGGTTCACCTTCGGCGACCTGGCCGAGTTCAACGTGCTCGACACCCGGCAGTACCGCGACGACCAGGTCTGCGGCGACGGCCAGCGGATCGGCTGCGAGGAGCGTCTCGACCCCGCGCGGCAGATGCTCGGCGCCGAGCAGGAGACGTGGCTGCTCGACGGCCTGGCCGCCTCCCCCGCCAAGTGGAACGTGCTCGCCCAGCAGATCGCCATGATCCAGCTCGACTTCGACCCCGGCCCCGCCCAGCAGCTCAGCATGGACCTCTGGGACGGCTACAAGGCCGCCAAGGACCGCGTCGTCAACGGCATGGTCGACCGCCAGGTGAGCAACCCCGTCGTGCTGACCGGCGACATCCACTACAACCTCGCCGGGGAGCTGAAGCAGAACTTCGACGACCCGTCCTCCCGCACCGTCGGCGTGGAGTTCGTCTGCACCTCGATCACCAGCGGCGGCAACGGCAACCCGGACACCGGACTGCCGCCCGGCGGCAGCGACCCCGTCAACCCGCACCTGAGGTTCTCCAGCTACCAGCGCGGCTACGTCTCCTGCGAGGTCACCCGCGACCAGTGGCGGGCCGACTACAAGGTCATCCCGTACGTGGACCGGCCCGGCGCCCCCGTGTCCACCAGGGCCAGCCTGGTCACCCTCGACGGCGCCCCCGGCCTCAACGCGCTCTAGGAAGGACCGATCATGCGTCACCTCACCGCCGCGCTGGCCGCCGCCGCCCTCACGCTCACCACCGCCGCCGCCTGGGACCCCGCCCCCGCTCCCACCCCCGAGCCGCCGCCCGCGGTGCTGATGAAGGTCAAGCCGGGATCCGCCAAGGGCTCCGGCAAGCTCACCCCCGTCGCGGGCGCCGACCGGATCGTCGCCCTCCTCGGCGCCGACCCCTCCTGCCCCGCCCGGGTGGACATCGGCCTGCGCAGCGACGCCAAGAAGGCCCGGTACGCCACCATGGACATGGAGATCGACCGGCCGCTCACCGCCTCCCGCACGATGCTGACCAGCTACCTGCCGCCGGGCTACGAGGTCCGCACGAAACTGCTCGTCACCCCGCCTCCCGGCACCGCGGAAGGCTCGTACGAACTGCGTCTGCGGACCCCGTCGCAGACCGTGAAGGTGCCGGTCGAGGTCGTCTCCGTGGACAGCCTCGACAACGGCGGCAACCACGCGCTGCGCCGCCCGGTCACCGCCTCCTCCCAGCATGCCAACGCCAACTACCCGGCCTGCAGCATCGTGGACGGCGACCGCTCCTCCAGCGGCTGGGCCGGAGGCAACGGCTGGAACGACGCCACCTCCCGCTCCTGGCCCGACACCGTCGCGGTCGAGCTGGGCGGCGCCCGGCAGATCTCCCGCGTGGACCTGTACACGCTCGACTCCGAGCGCTACCCGGCCGCGCGCTACGGGTTGCGCGACTGGGACGTCCAGGCGCGGGTGGCCGGCCAGTGGCAGACCGTCGCCCAGGTACGCGGCAACATCGCGGGCGCCGTGCAGTCCGGTTTCGCGGCCGTCACCGCGGACGCCGTCCGCATCGTGGCGCTCGCCTCGAACGGCGCCAACGACTACACCCGGATCGTCGAAGTCGAGGTCCGTTGACGAAGGAGGCTCCGATGAGCACGTTCACCCGCATCACCCCGCCCCGCGTCAAGGTGGGGCTGGTGGCCGGAGGGCTGGGAGCGTACTGGCCGCAGTTCCCCGACCTCCTCCCCCAGCTCCAGCGCTCGGCCGCGCGCGTGTCGGAGCGGATGGGGGAGTTCGACGCCGAGATCGTCGACGTCGGCTTCATCTCCGACGCCCAGGAGGGCGCGGCCGCGGCCGAGAAGCTCAGGGCCGCCGGCTGCGACCTCATCGTCGGGTTCCTCACGACGTACATGACGGCCACCATGCTGGCGCCGATCGCGCAGCGCAGCGGCGCCCCCATGCTGCTGATCAACCTGCAGCCGACCGAGTCGATGGACCACGCCACCTTCGACACCGGCCAGTGGCTGGCCTACTGCGGGGCGTGCCCGCTGCCGGAGATGGCCAACGCGTTCACCCGGCTCGGCATCCCGTTCCGCTCGGTGTCGGGCTACCTGGAGGACGAGCGGGCGTGGCAGAAGATCGGCCGCTGGGTGCGGGCGGCCGGTGTGCGCGCCGCGCTGCGCCGGGGACGGCACGGCCTCATGGGCCACCTCTACCCCGGCATGCTGGACGTCGCGACCGACCTCACCCTGGTCACCGCGAACCTCGGCGGGCACGTGGAGGTGCTGGAGTTCGACGACCTGCGCGTCCGCGTGGAGAAGGTGACCGACGGCGACGCGGACGAGCGCGTCAAGCTCGCCCGCGAGGTGTTCGAGCTGGACGCCTCCGTCGACGACGACGACCTGGCCTGGGCGGCCCGGGTGTCCGTCGGCCTGGACCGGCTGGTCGAGGACTTCGAGCTGGACAGCCTCGCCTACTACCACCGCGGCCTCGACGGCGAGATCCACGAACGGCTCGGCGCGGGCATGATCCTCGGCTCGTCGCTGCTCACCGCCCGCGGCATCCCGGCCGCCGGGGAGTACGAGCTGCGCACCAGCCTGGCGATGCTCATCATGGACCGGCTCGGCGCCGGCGGCTCGTTCACCGAGCTGCAGGCGCTCGACTTCCACCGCGGCCACGTCGAGATGGGTCACGACGGCCCGGCCCACCTGGCGATCAGCGCCCGCAAGCCGCTGCTGCGCGGGCTCGGCGTCTACCACGGCAAGCGCGGCTGGGGCGTGTCGGTCGAGTTCGACGTCAAGCACGGGCCGGTCACCGTGTTCGGGCTGCGCCAGGCGCGTGACGGCGGCTACGGGTTCGTCGTCTCGGAGGGCGAGGTCGTGGACGGGCCGCTGCTGCGGATCGGCAACACCACCTCCCGGGTGGACTTCGGCTGCGACCCCGGCGAGTGGACCGACGAGTGGAGCGCCACCGGCATCTCCCACCACTGGGCGCTGGGCACCGGTCACCGGGCCGCGGACCTGCGCGCCACGGCCGACCTCCTGGGCGCGGACCTGGTCCACGTCCAGCCTTGACCCGCCCTCGGGGTCCGGCGGGCGGCCAGCCCGCCGGACACCGACGCCTCAGTCGACCTCCACGTCGTCGAGGAGCCGGAGCAGGCTGGAGAGCACGCGGACGCAGGCGTCGACCTCGGCCCCGGTCACGTGCTCGCCGACCGGGGCCAGCATCGCGCGCTCGCGGTCGATCAGGGCGGTGATGGCGGCGCGGCCCGCCTCGGTCATCCGTACGAGCGAGGACCGCTTGTGCGCTGGGTTGGCGACGAACTCCACCAGCCCCAGCACGGCCGCGTCGTTGCTCATGCGCTGCACGAACTGGCGGCTCAGCGCCTGGGCCCGGCCCATCTGGGGGACGGTCATGGGCCCGTGCTCGCGCAGCATGTTGAGCACGGCCCGGACCCCGACCGACAGCCCTTCGACGGGCGCGTCCTGCTCCACCTTGCGGTGGGCACGCCGGTAGAGCGGCCCCACGAGGTCGAACACCTCGATGAGCCGGTCGGGCAGCTCTCCGGGAACCGCTGTCTCACTCACTCCACCATGATGACACCTGGGTTGCCATTCTCGCCACAGAATGACACCTTGGTTGTCATGGATGACTTGTTCTGGATCGACACCGGCACCGGCCGCCCGCTCGTCCTCCTGCACGGCGGCTTCCTGGACCACCGCATGTGGGAGGACCAGATCCCGGTGTTCGCGGAGGAGTACCGCGTCATCGCGCCCGACGCCCGCGGCCACGGCCGGTCCGCCAACGCCACCGGGCCGTACCGGCTCACCGACGACCTCGCCGCCCTGCTGCGCCACCTGGACACCGGCCCCGCGATCCTCGTGGGGGTCTCCATGGGAGGCGCCCTCGCCGTAGACACCGCGCTGGAGCACCCCGACCTGGTCAGCGCCGTGGTCGTCAGCGGGGCGGGGACCAGCGAGCCCTACTTCACCGACCCGTGGACCACCAGGGCCATGGCCACGTGGCACGCCGGGATGGCCGCCGGGGATCTGGACGCCTCGGTCGAGGGGTTCATGCTCTTCGCCGCCGGGCCGCACCGCTCGCTCGGCGAGCTCGATGCCCAGGTCGTGAGCCGCCTGCGCCGCATGGCCGTGGAGACCATGTCCAAGCACGGCGCCGGCGAGCCCGACCACCTCGTCCCGGTCCGCGACACCTGGGAACGCGTCCCCACCATCGGCGTCCCCGTGCTGGCCGTCAACGGCGCCGCCGACTCCCCCGACCACATCGGCATGGCGGAACGCCTCGCCGGCGCGGTGGCCGACGGCCGCGCGACCTCGATCGACGGGGCCGCCCACTACCCCAACATGGAACGCCCGGACGCCTTCAACAGGATCCTCGGAGACTTCCTGCTCACCGTTTGACATCCTCCCCGTGCTGAAGCACGGGGATTCCAACCGCAACTACCCCACGAGGAGGAGGTCGCGTTGAGGTTCGCGGTGCACCGGCCCGGCAACCCGTGGCCCTTCCCGCGCGGACACGGCATGCCCTGCCGCGTATGCGATGTTCCTGGCCGCGTTCACATCAGCGTTGCAGACGTATCCACACGACCGGCACCGGTAACGCGCTTGGCTCTCACGCGCTATCCGGTCCACGATCCCGCACGCCGAGCACCGCTGACTCGTGTACGCGGGATTGACCTTCACCACCCGCCCGGGCGCCTTGTCCTGCAGGCGTCGGACGAGACCGCCCCATCCGGCGGCCATGATCGACCGGTTCAGCCCAGCCTTGGCCCGGACATTGCGGCCCGGCGCGTCCACGGTGCCGCGCGCCGACCGGGCCATGGCACCGATCTTCAGATCCTCGACGGCGATCACGCCGAACCGCCGGGCGAGGCCCGTACTGACCTTCTCCACCCAGTCCTCGCGCCGGTCGCTCTCGCGCGCCTTCACCCGGGCGATGGCGGCCTTGACCTCGGCACGCCGGTTCGATCCGCGCCTGGCCCTGGCGAGCTTGCGCAGCAGCCGCCGAAGGCGCGCCTTCTCCGTATCGCGCAGCCCGGGAGCGTTCAGCATCTCTCCGGTGGACAAAGCGGCCGACACGGCCACCCCCCGGTCCACGCCGACGACCTCGCCCGTACCCGGCGCCGGGACGGGATCGGGGATGGCGGCGAACGCCACATGCCACCGCCCGGCGCGGTCGCGGGTGACGCGGTACGACTTCACCCCGTCAGGGACGGCGCGCGACCAGCGGAAACGGATCCAGCCCACCTTCGGAACCCTCACCTCGCCCACGTGCCGGGACAGGCGGCGCACATCACCCGCTTTGACGGCGACGATCCGGAACCCCTCACCCCGCCCACGCCTGCGCCATGCCGGACGCCGATGGGTGCCGCCGAAGTAGTTCGCCATGACCTGCGCGAAGTCCTTCAGAGCCTGCTGCTGAACGATGATCGACCCGGTGCGCAACCACGCGAACGCTGCCCGCGCCTCGGTCAACTGGCGGCACTGCTCGGCGAACCCCGGCGCGGACTTACGTCCCGGCTTCCAGCAAGCGTGCTGCTCAACCGCGAGATTCCACACATACCCGGCGTGCCCGCAGTGCTCCAGCAGTGCCTGCTCCTGGGCGGGCGAAGGCTGGAGCCGGTAGCGGGATACGCCGATCAAACTACCGACCGCCACCGACAAAACCGGGAGACCGCAGTGTCCGGCCGTTCCGGCTTTCCTCCCCGCCCTGAAGGACGGGGCCTCCAGCCTGTCGGTGTCCGGTGACACCGCGTCCGCGCGCCTCGGCCGGGAAAGGGAAAACCCGCCTTCGCGTGAAGGCGGGTCCGTGGTCGTTCGCCGGGCGTTTCGACGGTGGTCACTTCACCAGGCGGATCGTCATCGGGTAGCGGTAGTCGCCGCCCGACAGGGCCGAGACGCCCGCCACGATGGACAGGACGACGCCGACCACCCAGATGACCGGCACCAGCACCAGACCGATGATCGTGATAGGGAGCAGGATGGACGCCCCCGTGATCGTGAGCTGGAAGTTGAGCGCCTCGACCGCGTGACGCCGGATGTACGGCGAGGTCTTGCCGGCCGTCAGCATCAGGATGAGCGGCCCGATGATCGGGAACCCGACCAGGGTCAGCAGGTGGGCCGCCGAGGCGCCGAGTCGCTCGTTGCTCTCGGGCTCGGCCGTGAAGCGGGGCGCGGGCGCCTGCGGCGCGGCGAAACGGGGCACGCCGTTGGGGCCGTAGAGCTCCCTCATGATCGGCATGAGGTCGCCGTGCGTACGCGCCGTCATGGCGCGCTCCAGCCGGTCGTCGAACTCGATCTTGTCGAAGCGGCCTTCGGCGTAGGCGGCCTTGACGTGCTCCACGACGTGCTCCCGATCCTGGTCGGTGACGCGCAGCTCAGTCTGCGGCACCTGTCCCGGCCTCGAGGGTGTGGGTACCCCAGTCATCACAGCCATGCCTCTCCCTACGGGATACGAACGGTCTCTTCCCATACTGCTCGACCGGGGGTGGTCGTGGGCATCGGGAGAATCCCGGATGTATCCCCGAGATCTTCCCCGACGCGCCGAAGCGTTTGACGGTATAAAAAGGACTCATGAGATGGCGAGATCGCTACGGCCTCCGGCGGCTGCGTGGCAAAAAGATCGCGAAGTTCGATCGCGAGGCCACCGACGCCGACATCGAAGCGCTCATCGCCTTCGCCAAGTCGCGGCGCGGCGTCGAGTTCTACGTCGAGCCCGAGACCTTCGCGACGGACACCACCGCGGTCGCAGTAGCCGACGACGGCGAGTGGACCCGGCGCAGGGTCGGATCACCCGCGGTGATCCACAAGGTGGCCCGTGACCTGGCGCTGCCGGTGTATGACGTGCAGCTGACCGGCTATCCACAGCGCATGCGCAGCTACAACGAGCGCCGCAAGCGCGAAGGAGGCGAGCAACTCTAGCGCCACCCGGCGCTGAGGGAGCAAGCAGCACCACCCGGCGCGAAGAGAGCAACCAGCGCCGTCCACGCGGAGGGAGCGAGCAGCACTAGCGCCGCCCAACGCGAAAGGCAGCGAGCAGCGCCGTCCGCGCGAAGAGAGCAACCAGCGCCGTCCACGCGAAGGGTGCGAGCAGCACTACCCGCACGAAGGGGGAGCAGTTCTGCTCGCGCGAAGGGGTGAGCAGCATTAGCGCCGCCCGCCGCGACGAGAGCATGGCACCCCGACCTGCCGGCCCGCCGCCACCCAGCCGGACGAAGACACCCCACCTCGGTCGCCCACCCGAACTGGCACCCCGCCGTCTGAGCCACCACCCTGGCCGCCTCAGCGAAAACACTCGCCCCACCGTCCTAGAAGACCCAACCCCCACCGTCCTTTAAGACCCACTCTGGCTGGTAGCGTCCACTAGGGCGGTGCGATCCTTCACCCGCACAGCCCTGTTCGCCCAGGTAGGTCACGCACGATGAGATCGTTGATCCCACTCGGCGGGGCACCCAGACAGGCTGAGGCATCACCCGGCACGATCCTGACAGGCGTATACATTGCCCGGCACGATCCTGACAGGTGTAGACATCTCCCGGCACGATCCTGAAGGGCGTAGACATCGCCCGAACCACCTGGGAGAGGCTGAGACACCACCTCGCGAACCACTCAGGCAGGCACACCCGCACGACGCTGCTGGGGTAGACATCCCGAACCACGCGGACAGGCTGATGAACCATCCCGCGAACTACGCGAACAGGCACACCCCGCACGACGCGTAGACATCGCCGGACTACCCGGGACTCGCTGAGACACCCCCCAATGACCTCGACCGGCGAGAGCACCACCCTGCGTCATTTCACTCGGCGAGGACGCAACCCTGCGGCACCGTCATGTGGTCTTCTCATCCGCGAGGTCCGGAGTACCAGTACTGGGCCACGTGTCACTAGGGAAGGCGGACGGGCCGAGATCGTCCGCGTGGAGCGCGTCTGGCTCGGGATGGTGCTCGATCAGGGCGAGGAGGGGCTGGAGCCAGGACGCCCTGGGTTCCCCCATCGCGGCGTCGAGTTCGTCAGGGGCGGGCATCCGGCCATCGAGGACCGCCGGCGGCAGCAGGTGTTGCAGGGCGTGCATGAGCAGGTTGGCCATCGAGTAATGAGGATCGATCGCCAGGGCCCGCTCCAAAGCGATCGTGGCCAGAATGCTGTCACCGGCCCGCCACCCTGCCATGGCCAGAAGGGACGCCACCGGAGGAATGAAGGCGGGCTCCAGCCGACGCGTGAGGTCCTTCCACAGGCCGATGTGGGAGTCGTCCATCAGAGTCCAGGCTTCGTCCCGAACCCTGATGACCGCGAGGGCGAGGCCCAGCCTCGCGGCCTCGGCGTCATCGAGCCGGTCACCAGCGGCAGCACGCGCCAGAGCCGCCCGGACCCGTGCGAGCCCTTCGGCCACGAACACCCCGGCGAATTCATCAGAGGCAGAGACGGCGCCACCAGAAACACGGGGCACGCCGGAGGCGGACTCGGGAACGGCGACGTCGGAGACGGCCCCAGCCCCGACGCCGTAAGCGCCAGCCTCAGCGGAGACTGCGCCACCAGAAACAGGATGAACGGCAGAGACCGCACCGCCAGATACGCCGGACACAGCGGAGCCCGGCCCCGAGTCGGCGACGTCGGAGACGGCCCCAGCCCCGACGCCGTAAGCGCCAGCCTCAGCGGAGACCGCGCCATCAGAGACAGGATGAACAGCGGAGACCGCGCCGCCGGAGGTCGTGGTGAGGGCTGTGCGCAGGGTGTGGATCGCGTCGGCTGTCGCTCGGCGCATCGCGAGACGTACGGGGCCGGTGGCCGGGGCGATGGTGCGTTGGAGGGTCTGGCGGTCGGGGAGGGCGACGAGGCCGCGGACGGTGGCCTCGGCGGCCACGCGGCTGCTCCGCGGGTCGTACGGGGTGCCTTCCGGCGGGCAGCAGGTGGCGCTGTCGCACACGTAGGACCAGTAGCGGCCGTCGTGGGCGCGTAGCGCTTCCGCCACCTCGACGCCCGCCCCGGCGGCGATCGCGGTGGCCTCGTCGACGGCCGGGGTGACGGCCTCTCCCGGGCCGTAGCCGACGACGACCACCTGGGACACCTCCTCCCGTTGGAACAGCGCGGTCAGGGGGGCGAGGGTGCCCGGCGGCATGGGGACGTTCCAGCGGGCGGCCACCTTGGCCCGGCTCTGGGCCAGGCCGACCACGATGAGGCTGTCGGCCGGGTGGAAGCCGACGAGGTAGGGCACGGCGGCGAGGATGTCGGCCGGGCTGGTGAGGGTGAGGCAGGTGGCGGAGATGTCGGTCGTCATGGGCACAGAGCGTGCCGCGCGCCGGGCCCCGGGAAGGCGCCGATAACAGGTTCTGTGGACAAGCAGCACCGCGGCCGAACGCCTGTGGATCTGAGGGGGAAGCGCCGCCAACCGGTTCTGCGGACGAGCGGCGCCGCCTGTGGACTACGGCGCGAGGCGCTCCCGTACCATGAGCGCGGCGCCCGCGACCGCCGCCGGCATCGCCACGACCGCCACCAGCGGCACCATGAAGAGCAGGAACACGGCCACGCCGAAGCCGAGTGCCACGGGCAGGTTGCCGCGCAGCAGGCGGAAGCGGTCCTTGCGGAGCAGCCCGCGCCGCTCCATGCCGAGCGTGCTCAGCTCGACCGTCAGGAAGAAGCCCGAGACGGCCGCCCCGAGCACCGGCACCACGGTCTGCCCGAGCACGGGCACGAAGCCGAGGAAGAACAGCGGCACGGTGAACATCAGCACGAACATCAGCGTCACGAGGCTGTCCTTGACGGACCGCGGCAGGGTGCGCCACCAGGGCTGCCCGTCGGCCTCCTCGACGCCGTCGACCTTGGCGGAGAGCTTCTCGTAGAACGGCTCCCCGATGGTGAGGGTGATCGCCGCGAAGGTCACCACCGCCAGCGCCAGCCCGCCGAGGAACAGCGCGATCGCGACCGTGACCCGGAACGCCTGGGCCCAGGACCACGAGTCGGCGAACGGGGTCATGAACTCGGCGAGGCTCAGGGCGTTGGTGCCGAGCAGGATCAGCGCCACCACGTAGACGGCGAACGCGATCACCGCCGGGATGAGCCCGAACAGCCACCACCGGCCGTTCCTCGCCACCCAGCCCACGCCTCGCAGGAAAAAGCCGACACCGGAGCCGAAGTCGCGCAGCGATCGCATGTCCGGCAGGCTAGCGCCAGAACGAGGTGACCGCGTAACCAAGCTCGTCGAAAAGCTCGCGCAGCAGCGGCAGCGAGATGCCCAGCACGGTGCCGTGGTCGCCCTCGATGCCCTCGACGAACCAGCCGCCGCGCCCTTCGATGCTGAACGCGCCGGCGAGGCTGAGCGGCTCGCCGGTGCCGACGTAGGCGGCGATCTCCTCCTCGGAGGGGCTGCCGAAGTGGACGACGGTGGTCGCGGTCTCGGCGACCTGCCTGCCCGCCGCCACGTCGATCACGCAGTGGCCGGTGACGAGCCGCCCGGTGCGGCCGCGCATGATCCGCCAGCGGTCGAGCGCCTCCTCCTGGGTGGCGGGCTTGCCGTAAGGGCGGCCGTCGAGCTCCAGGATGGAGTCGCAGCCGATGACCAGGCCGTCGCCCAGCCCGGCGGCGACCGCCTCGGCCTTGGCCTTGGCCAGGACGAGGCTGAGCGCGGCGGGGGTGTGAGCGCTGAACGCGTCTTCGTCGACCCCGCTCACGATCACTTTGGGGTCGAGGCCCGCGTTGCGCAGCAGGGCCAGGCGGGCGGCGGACGCTGAGGCCAGAACGATCACCGGACCAGCTTACCCGTCACCAGGCCGGGCCCCGCGCGCCCCTGGTGGTGTGCGGCTCGGGCAGGTCGCCGAAGGCGTCGGCGAGGAGGGCGGCCAGTTCGTCGGGCAGGGTGGCGCGCTCGCGGGCCAGCTCGGCGGCCATCTCCTCGGTGGTCATGTCGAGCTCCCCCGCCCGGATGGCGAGCAGGGACATCACCATGGGCGCGAGCAGCGCCAGCAGCCGCATGACGGCGCCGGGGTCGAGGCCGGACAGCCGGGCCAGCCCGTACGCGACGGTCTCGGTGCCCTGGCCGCCGAGCACGTGCGCGAGGATGTTCTGGCCGTCGCGGGCCAGGGAGGCGACGTCTCCGTTGAACGGGTCGGCGTCGGTGTGCTCGTCGAGCGCGGCGCGCAGGGCCTCGGCTCCGTCAGGGTGCTCGGCGTCGCGGGCCATGCCACCGACGATCATCCCGGAGGCGGCCGCGATCGCGTCGCGGGCCCTGCCGGCGTCGGTCGCCAGCATCCCGCCGATCTGCTCCAGGCCGGGATCGCCGAGTTCGGCGAGCAGCCGGTCGGTCAGTCTCACGGCAGTCCCCCTGATCCTCGTCCGGGAGACCTTCCCCGCCCGGCCCCCGGTTAAGTCCGGGGGCGTCCTAACTTTTGGCCAACTCCCCCGGCTCGGCGTCGAGGACGGGCTCCCGCAGCCCGGCGGCGGTGTAGGCGCTGTCCTCGTCGAGCGTCTCGTGCTCCAGGAGGGCGGCCACGATGCCTTCGAGCTTGGCTCGGTTCTCGCGCAGGATGCGGACGGCGTCGTCGTAGCACTCGTCCACGATCCGCCGCGCCTCCTCGTCCACGATGGCGAGCGTGGCGGGCGAAGCCTGCGGCTGCTGGCCGTCGTTGGACAGGATCGTGAGCGGGCCGACCTTCTGCGACATGCCCCAGCGGCCCACCATGCCACGGGCGATCATGGTGACCTGTTCGAGGTCGCTCTCGGCGCCGGTGGTGATGACGCCGTAGATCACGTCCTCGGCCGCCATGCCGCCGAGCGCGCCCGTGATGCGGCCGCGCAGGTAGCGCTCGTCGTAGGCGTAGCGGTCGGTCTCGGGCGTGGAGAGGGTGACGCCGAGCGCCCGGCCGCGCGGGATGATGGAGATCTTCCTGACCGGGTCGGCGCCCGGCAGCAGCATGCCGAGCAGGGCGTGACCGGCCTCGTGGTAGGCGGTCCTGACCCGCTCCTCCTCCGGCATGACGATGCTGCGGGCGGCGCCGAGCTGCAGCTTCTCCAGCGCGTCGGCGAAGTCGGCCGTGCCGACCTTCTCCTTGCCGCGCTTGGCGGCGAGCAGCGCCGCCTCGTTGACGAGGTTGGCCAGGTCGGCGCCGGTCATGCCGGGCGTGGTCTTGGCGATCCGGTCGGCGCTTACGTCCGCCTCCAGCGGCACGCCCCGGGTGTGCACGCCGAGTATCGCCGCGCGGCCGGCCGCGTCGGGCAGCCCGACCTGCACCGTACGGTCGAACCGGCCGGGGCGCAGCAGCGCCTGGTCGAGGACCTCGGGCCGGTTGGTGGCGCCGATGACGATGACGCCCTCGACGCCGGAGAAGCCGTCCATCTCGGTGAGGATCTGGTTGAGCGTCTGCTCGCGCTCGTCGTGGCCGCCGATGCCGCCCGCGCCGCCGCGGGCGCGCCCGATGGCGTCGATCTCGTCGATGAACACGATCGACGGCGCGACCTTGCGCGCCTCCTCGAACAGGTCGCGTACGCGGGAGGCGCCGACGCCGACGATCATCTCGATGAACTCGGAGGCGCTGGCCGAGAAGAACGGCACGTTCGCCTCACCGGCCACGGCCCTGGCCAGCAGCGTCTTGCCGGTGCCCGGCGGGCCGGCGAGCAGCACGCCCTTGGGCAGCTTGGCGCCGAGCCTGCGGTACTTGGCCGGGTCCTTGAGGTAGTCGACGATCTCGACGAGTTCGTTCTCCACCTCGTCGATGCCGGCCACGTCGTCGAACGTGACGCGCACCTTGCCCGCCTCGACCGGCTTGGCGGCCTTCGACTTGCCGAGGCCGCCGACTCCGCCGCCCATCATGCCCGCGCCGCGCCGCATGATCCAGATCCACAGGCCGGCCAGGAGCAGCACGGGGAAGAACGCCAGCAGCAGGTTGAGGAAGAAGCCCCGGCCCGTGCTGAGCGGCTCGGCCCTGATCTCCACCGCGGCGGTCTGCAGCTGCTGGGAGAGCTGGTCGGTGTCGGCGAAGGTGGGGATCTCGGTGCGGAACTCGGTGTAGGACTGGTTGCCGCTGTCGGGGTCGTTGGCCGCCGACTTGAGCTGGCCCTCCACCGACAGGCCGGTGGCGTAGATCTCCTTGACGTTCTTGGCGGTCACCTGCTGGGTGAACTGGGTGTAGGAGATCGTCTCCCTCTCGCCGCTGTCGAAGAACGACGACACCAGGAAGAACACGGCGTAGACGGCCAGCAGGATGGCCACGAACCGCCACCAGTTGATCTTGGGGCGGCCTCCGGGGGTGCCGGGGAGCCCTTCGGCCCGCCACGGTCGCTTGGTCTTGCCGTTCTCCGATGATCGCGGCGCCCCAGAGCGTTCCACGGCGTCGTCACTCCCCAAAATCGCCGCCCTTCATGATCTCAGCGTAGGACGCGCACCCCGGCGATCGCGTGAGGAATGTCGCGCCACCTGTTGCGTTGCGTGTCCGGCACTGTGATGAACACCAGTCCCGGCTTGCTCATTCCGCCGTCCACGACCATCACGGCCGCGCGGGAGCTGCGCTTGCCGTACGTGACCTGGTAGAGCAGCGTCCAGCCGTCCTTGATCCGCTGTGAGCCGAGCCAGCGGATCTTGGAGCCCTCGGGGTGGTGGTTGAGCGTCCACCGGGCGGCCAGCAGGGCGGTGTCGCGGTCGGACTTCTGCGCCTCGATCGGCACCGGGCAGCTGACCAGCATGCCGCGCGGGCCCTTGCTCGGCTTGGGCAGCACCTGCCGGCTGGTGAACGGGGCGGGTCCGTACGACTTCCAGGGCTTGGGCAGGTTGGGCACGGCGAGGCCGGTGCGCTTGTCCTTGATGACGCTCTTGCCGGCGCGGGGCAGCTTCAGCCGCTTGACCTTGGCGGGCAGGCGGGGCAGGCGCTCGTCCGCGTACAGGGCCTCCATCGCGGTGTAGCCGGGCGCGAGCGACGTGCCGGGGGTGGGAGTGGGGCGCGGCGCCGGATCGTCGCCCGAGACGCCCGAGGCGGGCTCGACGGTGGCCTCCGCGGTCGGCCCCGCGGTGGCCTCGACGGTGGCGCCCGCGGTGGCTTCGGCGGTGGCGCCCACAGTGGCGCCGACGGAGGGTTCGGCGGTGGGCGGGCCGGACGAGACGGGTACGGCCGATGGCGCGGCGACCGGCCGGGCGCCGGTCTCGTCCGGCCGCGAGGGAAGCGCCAGGACCACCCCGACGGCGGCGACCGCCACCGCCGCGACCACGGCGAGTCCCCGGTAGATCGCCCCCATCCGGATGTCTCCGATGCGGGAGCGTCTGGGCGGCGAGGCAGGGATTCCCGGGCGGTCTTCGGTTCTCACGCGGGAACCTCTGGTCTCATCAACCCCATTGAGCACGAACCGGAGCGTACGACAAAACCGACCCATCTGCGGGCGATTGCTACCGAAGTGTCATCTCAGGTTGGTGTAACAGGTGGGACTCGGGGTCCGATCCGGTCTCCGCCGAGCCAGGGCGCGTCGGCCACGAAGGTGCACGAGCCGGGCTCGATCTCGGTGAACCCGGCGTCGCGCACCACCGGCAGCCCCTCGTCCACCTTCGCCGAGAAGACGGCGGGCCGGGCGGTGCGCACGGACACCGTGAGACCCCGCGCCCGCCAGGCGGCGCGTCCGGCGGCGTCGCTGGCCCACCAGGCGAGCTGGGCGGCGTGCCCCGCCTGCGCCATGGCCTTGCCCGCGGACATGCGCAGGGCGGGGTTCTCCCACAGGACCGGCAGAGTGGCCGGGCCCGGCTCGCCGGTGTCGGACAGCTCGGTGCCCGACACCTGCAGCCTCGCCAGGTCCCTGGGCCAGGCGTCGAGCGGGACGGGCGGGTGCACGCGCACCTCGGCGGTGCGGTGCTCGATCGTGCGGCCGGGCAGCGCGACGGCCCGCCGCCACTCCGCGCCCCTGGCCCGCCGCACCACCTTGCGGATCCGGCCCGCCTGCCAGGCGCGCAGCTCTCCGGCCCACTCCCCCGGGTCGTCGAGCAGGGAGAGCACCGCCATGGCGGCGGCCTCAAGGGCGTCGGCGCGCTCGGGCGGGCCGGCACGTTCAATCCGCACCACCAGGGGCAGGACCATCTCTTCTGAGTCGTTCATCGCTTCCCAGCATGCCGGATCGCCACCGACATCCCGGCGGCGAGCAGGCACAGCGCCCCGGCCGCGTACCAGGCCACGTCGTAGTGGCCCAGCTGGTCGCGGGCGAGCCCGGCGCCGACGGCGGCCACGGCGGCCCCGACCTGGTGGGAGGCGAACACCCAGCCGAACACCACGGGCCCGTCCGCGCCGTACAGGCTGCGGCACAGCGCCACCGTCGGCGGCACGGTCGCCACCCAGTCGAGCCCGTAGAAGACGATGAACACCAGCATGCTGGGCTCGGGGGTGGCCGCGAACAGGGCAGGCAGCACCATCAGCGACAGCCCGCGCAGCGCGTAGTAGACGCCGAGCAGCACCCGGGGGTCGATCCGGTCGCTCAGCCAGCCCGACAAGACGGTCCCCACGATGTCGAAGACCCCGATCACCGCGAGCAGTCCGGCGGCGGTCGGCTCGGCCATCCCGTGGTCGTGCGCGGCCGGGATGAAGTGGGTGCCGACCAGCCCGTTCGTGCTCGCCCCGCAGATGGCGAACCCGCCCGCGAGATACCAGAAGGGACGGGTACGCGCCGCCGACCGCAGCACGGTCAGCGCGCGCACCGCCGCGTTCGCGGCCGGGGCCGGTGGGGTACGGGGCGCGTCCGGGTCGGCGCCGAGCGCCGTCGTGCCGACCTCCTCCGGGCGGTCGCGCAGCAGCCACCAGACGAACGGCACCACGGCCAGCGCCGAGCCGGCCACCGTCAGCGAGGCCACTCTCCAGCCCGGCCCCTGGGCGAGCTGGGCCAGCACGGGCAGGAAGACGAGCTGCCCGGTCGCCCCGGCGGCCGTCAGCAGGCCGGTGACCAGGCCGCGGTGCCGCACGAACCACCGGTCGGTCAGCGTGGCCGCGAACACCAGGGCCATCGACCCGGTGCCGAGCCCGACGAACACCCCCCACAGCAGCAACAGGTGCCAGCTCGCGGTCATCCACACGGTGAGCCCGCTGCCGGCGGCGACGAGCAGCAGGGCGAGGGCGACCACCCGGCGCATGCCGAAGCGGTCCATGAGCGCGGCGGCGAACGGCGCCATCAGGCCGTAGAGCACGAGGTTGACGGAGACGGCCAGGGAGATCGTGCCCGTGCTCCAGCCGAACTCCTCCCGGAGCGGGTTGATCAGCACGCCGGGGGTGGCGCGGAAGCCGGCGGCGCCCAGGATCGCCACGAAGGCGACGGCCGCGACGAACCAGGCCCGGTGCACGCGGACGCGCCTGGCGGGGGTGGTCAGGGTCATCCGCCAATCCTGATTTATCGCGGTTTCTGGGCACGAGTGGCCCGAAGGCCAATATGTGAAAGAATCCGGCCATGCCGCACCGGATCGCCGTCGTCGTGCTCGACCAGTTCGCGCCGCTCGACCTGGGAGTGCCAGGACAGGTGTTCAGCACGGCCGAGTCGGCGTCGGGCGAGCCCCTGTACGAGGTGGTGACCTGCTCGCCGGGCCGCGCCCCCGCGCGCTGCTCGGCCGGCTACAGCGTGCACCCCGACCACGACCTGGACGTGCTCGACACCGCCGACACGGTGCTGGTGCCCGGCGTGCACGGCGGGCCCGCCCTGCGGGAGGGCGTCATCCCCGGCGAGTTGCGCGAGGCGCTCCAGGGGCGGCCCCGGGTGATGTCGATCTGCACGGGCGCGTTCGTGCTGGCCGCCGCCGGGCTGCTCGACGGCCGCCCGGCCACCACCCACTGGCGCAACGCGGCCCGCTTCGCCAGGCTGTTCCCCCGGGTGAAGCTGGACCCGGACGTGCTGTTCATCGACGACGGCGACGTGCTCACCTCGGCCGGCGTCGCTGCCGGGCTCGACCTCTGCCTGCACGTGATCAGGCGCGACCACGGGAGCGAGGTGGCCAACAGGGCGGCCCGCCGCTGCGTGATGCCCCCCTGGCGGGAAGGCGGCCAGGCCCAGTACATCGAGCGCCCGCTGCCGCCCGCCACCGGCAACGGCACCGCCGCCACCCGCACCTGGATGCTGGCCCACCTGGACGCGCCGCTCGACCTGGAGGCCCTGGCGGCGCACGCCAGCATGAGCGTGCGCACGTTCACCAGGCGCTTCCGCGAGGAGACCGGCATGAGCCCGGCGCGCTGGCTTTCCAGGCAGCGGGTCGAGCACGCCCGTCACCTGCTGGAGACCACCGACCTCGGCGTGGAGGAGGTGGCCAGGCGCGCCGGCTTCGGCACCGCCGTCTCGCTGCGCCAGCACCTGCACGCGGTGGTCGGCGTGGCGCCCCTGGCCTACCGGCACACGTTCCGCCGCCAGTAGGGAATAACCGGACAGGGCGTCCAGTTGCATGAGCCAGTCAAGTGGACACGTCGTCCGCTTCTGTCTCGTGGAGGAGTCTCATGGAGACCGCTCTTCTGGGTGCCGCGTTGCTGGCCGGTTGCCTCCTCGCCGTCCAGGCGTCGGCGAACCTGCAGCTCAACCGGGCCGTGGGCACGCCCTACGGCGCCTCGACCCTGCAACTGGGCGTCGCGACCGGCCTGCTGGCCGTCCTCGCGCTGGCCACCGGCGCCCTCGGCGTGCTCGCCCGGACGGCCGACGTCCCGGTCTGGCACCTGCTCGGCGGCCTGGCCAGCCCGCTCTACATCACCAGCGGCATCCTGCTGTTCCCCCGGCTCGGCGCCCTGGTGACCGCCGGCCTGTTCGTCACCGGCCAGATGTTCGCCTCGCTCGGGCTGGACTCGTTCGGACTCCTCGGGCTGGCGCGTGAGGAACCGGACGCCGGGATCGTCGCGGGCGCCCTCGCGGTGCTGGCGGGCATCACCGTCATCGTCCGCGGCCTGGGCGGCGGCGTCCCCGGCAGGACCCGGACGCGGCCCGGCTGGCTCGCCCTCGGGCTCGTCGCCGGCGCGGCGCTCCCCGTGCAGGGAGCCGTCAACGCCAGGCTCCGGGCCGGCCTGGACGAGCCGCTCACCGTCGCCGCCGTCAGCTTCACCGTCGCCACGCTCACCATCGCGGCTCTCCTGCTGGTGCTGACCGCCACCCGCCGCACGCCCCGCCCGCGCCTCGCGGGGCTGCGGGCGATGCCCTGGTGGGGGTGGCTGGGCGGGGCGTGCGCGGCCGCGTACGTGACGGGGACGTTCCTGCTCCTGCCCGCCATCGGCGCGGCGGTGACGATCGCCCTGACGGTCACCGGCCAGCAGCTGACCTCCGCCGTCATCGACCACTACGGCCTGTTCCGCATGCCCAGGCGGCCGATGGACGCCTCCCGCCTGCTCGGCCTGGCCCTGCTCCTGGGCGGCGCCGTCACGATCCAGCTGAGCTGACCTCCGCCGCCGCGCGACAGCGCGCCCGCGGCGGTCAGGACGAGGCGACCGGGTCCGTGACCCCGCCGGGGCAGGCGACGGCTCCGACGTCCCAGCCCGCGAGCCGCGCCCCGGCCTCGTAGGCGCTCTGGTAGAAGGCCAGGACGGCCTCGCGCGGGGAGGGCTCGGCCCTGGCGTCGTCGTAGCGCAGAATGGCCAGGTGGCTCCCGCGCTGCTCGACCCACTCCGCGGTCCCGGGGAGCAGCGGTTGGCCGGCCAGCCCGGCGGGCTCCGGCGCGGTGTAGGAGTAGAAGGCCGGTTGCGGGAAGGTGTCGTCGCCGAACCAGAAGCCGGAGCTGATCACCTCGCGGGAGTACGCCTCGCGGGTCACCGGGTCGTTGCCGGAAGGCTGGTCGATCACCCGGTCGGAGAACCTCGTGGAGGCGATGTCGAAGGTGTGCCAGAAGTGGTGGACCGGGCTGATCTTGCCCGAGTAACCGGAGGCGAACTCCTCCAGCACCAGGTTGACCTGGCTGAGCACCTGCCAGTAACGCGTCGCGTGGACGGGGTCGTAGGCCGCGTGCTCGGTGTCCTCGGCGAACGGCCGGCCGGAGTCGGGCAGGTCGAACGGCTGCGGAATGTCGACGTCGACCGGCGCGTCCAGGTCCCCGAGTGCCCGCATGACCTCGTCGTAGAACGACGCCACGGACTGGCCGTAGAGGGGGAACGTCACCGCCCGGCCGTCGATCGTGGCGACGACCAGCTGATGGGCGACGAAGTCGAAGTCGATGGTGAAGATCGGCCCGCCGTCGGCCCGTCCCGTCGGGCGGGTGGTGATGCCCCGCCCGGTCAGGTGGAACGGCACGTGCCACCAGTGGTTGCGCCGGATCCCGGCCGCGAGGCGGATCTTGCCGACGATCTGGGCGAAGCGGTGCAGCGTGGCCTTGGTGTCCTGCCATGCGGCCAGCGGGATCGCGGGAAACAGTTCCATGTCCCTCACCATCCCCACGGCCGTCCGATGCATGAGGGGTTGTGCCAAAGTGGGGCGGTGACGCTGACCAACTGGGCGGGAAACACCGCCTTCACGGCATCCCGGATCCACCACCCCACCTCACTCGACGAGCTCCGGAGCCTGGTCGCCGCCGCCCGGCGGGTGCGCGCGCTCGGCAGCGGCCACTCCTTCAACGACGTCGCCGACTCCCCCGGTGAGCTGGTGCGGCTCGACCGGATGCCGCCCCTGATCGAGATCGACGGCGCGGCGGCGCGGGTGCGGGTCGGCGCGGCCACCACGTACGCGCGGCTCGCCCCCGAGCTGCACGCGCGCGGGTTCGCGCTGGCCAACCTGGCGTCGCTGCCGCACATCTCGGTGGCGGGCTCGGTCGCGACCGGCACCCACGGCTCCGGGGTGGGCAACCCGAGCCTGTCGGCCGCCGTCCGCGGCCTGGAGCTGGTCACCGCCGACGGCTCGGTGGTCACCCTCGAACGCGGCCACGACGACTTCCCCGGCGCGGTGGTCGCGCTCGGCGCGCTCGGCGTGGTGTCCGCGCTCACCCTGGACCTGGTGCCGGCGTTCGAGCTGCGCCAGTACGTGCGCGAGGGCGTGCCGGACGACGCCCCGTTCGACGAGGTCATGGCCGACGGCTACAGCGTCAGCCTGTTCACCGACTACCGCGACACGCGGGCCTGGATCAAGACCCGCGGCGAGCCGCCCGGCGACGACTGGCACCGCACCCGGCCGGCGGACGGCCCGCGGCATCCCGTGCCCGGCATGCCGGCCGAGAGCTGCACCGTACAGCTCGGCGTGCCGGGGCCGTGGCACGAGCGGCTGCCGCACTTCCGCGCGGACGCGCCGCCCAGCAGCGCCGGGGACGAGCTGCAGTCGGAGTGGCTGCTGGAGCGCTCGCACGCCGCCGCCGCGCTGCGCGAGCTGCGCGCGGCGGGCGACCGGATCCGGCCGGTGCTGCAGATCTCGGAGGTGCGCACGGTCGCGGCCGACGACCTGTGGCTGAGTCCCTCGTACGGGCGCGACAGCGTGGCGTTCCACTTCACCTGGGTGAAGAACCCGGAGGCGGTGCTGCCGGTGATCAAGCTGGTGGAGGACGTGCTGGCGCCGTTCGACCCCAGGCCGCACTGGGGCAAGCTGTTCACCCGCCGCCCGGCGGTCCCTGACCGGTTCCGTGAGCTGGTGCGCCGGTACGACCCGGACGGCACGTTCGGCAACACTTTCACCCGGACACTGCTGGATACCTGACGGGAGCTGGCAGGTAAGCGCGGCACGATGGAAGCATGATTGTCAAAGGGCCCTTCGAGACCTCCGACTGGCACGCCGAGCAGCCGTTCGAGCAGCACGACGACGTCTCACTCGGCCGCGTCACGATGAGCAAGACCTTCCACGGCGGCCTCACCGCCACCAGCACCGTCCACCTGACGGTGGTGACGACCCCGGTGGAGGAGTCGAAGGCGTACGTGGCCGTGGAGCGCATCGAGGGCACGCTCAACGGCCGGGCGGGCAGCTTCGTCGTGCAGCACAACGCCGCCAGCGACCGGGGCACGCAGTCGTTGCGGATCTCGGTCGTGCCCGACTCCGCCACCGGCGAGCTGCGCGGCCTGCGCGGCGAGATGGACATCGAGATCACCGAGGACGGCGCGCACTCCTACGTGTTCGACTACACCTTGGAGGGTCCCGCCCACTAACCTACCGACCAGCCGGTACGGATGGAGGGCGTCGTGTGGGACCCGGAGCTCGCCGAGCTGAAGCACCGCAAGGACCTGGCCGCGCGCATGGGCGGCGAGGAGCGCGTCGCCCGTCAGCACGCCACCGGCCGGCTGACCGTCCGGGAGCGGCTGGCCGCGCTCACCGACTCCTGGCAGGAGGTGGGCGCGCTCGCCGGGCGCGCCGAGTACGCGGAAGGCCGGCTGGAGAGCTTCACCCCGTCGAACGTGATCATCGGCCGCGCGGAGGTCGACGGTCACCGCGTCGTGGTGTCCGCCGACGACTTCACCGTGCGCGGCGGCGCGGCGGACGCCGCCATCCACGAGAAGCAGATCCTGGCCGAGCGGATGGCGGGCGAGATGCGGGTGCCGCTCGTCCGGCTGATCGACGGCACGGGCGGCGGCGGCAGCGTCAAGCAGCTGGAGGAGTACGGCCGCACCTACGTCCCGTACAACCCGGGCTGGGACCAGGTGGTCGCCAACCTGGGGCGGATCCCGGTGGTCGCGCTGGCCCTCGGCCCGGTGGCCGGGCTGGGCGCCGCCCGGCTGGTCACCTCCCACGTCTCGATCATGGTCAAGGAGCTGTCCCAGGTGTTCGTGGCCGGCCCTGCCGTGGTCGAGGCGGGGATGGGCGAGAGCCTGGACAAGGAGGAGCTGGGCGGCTGGCGCACCGTGGCCGCCGCCGGCACCGTCGACCTGGTGGCCGGCTCCGAGCAGGAGGCGTTCGCGCTGACCCGGCGAGTGCTCGGCTACCTGCCGCGCAGCGCCTGGCGGCTCCCGCCGGTCGCCGAGTGCGCCGACGACCCCGGCCGCCTCTCTCCCGAGCTGCGCGCCGCCGTCCCGCGTGACCGGCGCAAGCCGTACGACATGCGCGCGATCATGGACACCGTGTTCGACGAGGGGAGCGTGCTGGAGCTCGGCCGCCGCCACGCGCGCTCCACGATCACCGCGCTGGCCCGGCTCGCGGGGCGGCCGGTGGCGGTGCTCGCGAGCGACCCGCGCTTCTACGGCGGCGGGATGACCGCCCAGGGCGCGGACAAGACGACCCGGTTCCTGGACTTCGCCGAGACCTTCCACCTGCCGGTCGTGCACCTGGTCGACCAGCCGGGGTTCGTGATCGGGGGCGCCGCCGAGCGGGCCGCGACCATCAGGCACGGCGCCCGCGCGCTCGCCGCCGTCTACCAGTCGACGGTGCCGTGGGCGTCGGTGCTGGTGCGGCGGGTGTTCGGGGTGGCGGGGGCCGCGCACCGGCCGCACCACCGTTACGGCCTGCGCGTCGCCTGGCCGTCGGGTGACTGGGGGTCGCTGCCGATCGAGGGCGGGCTGGAGGTGGCGTTCAAGCGGCTGCTGGCGGAGGCCGGGCCGGACGCGGAGGCCATGAAGGCGGAGATCGCGGCGCGGCTGGAGGCGGTCAGGTCGCCGTTCCGCACCGCCGAGGCGTTCCTGGTCGAGGACATCGTGGACCCCGCGGAGACGCGCCCCGTGCTCACCGCGTGGGCGCGCGACGCGTACGAGGTGCTGGAGCCGGGACCGCGGGCCACCACGAGGCCGTGACCAGGCGAAATGTTAGCCAGCGGCTCTCAGCGGCAGAAACCAGGCATGCACATCTGGGGGGTACGGACCGTCCTGCCGGACCACCGGTACGAGCAGGAGGAGATCACCGAGGCGTTCGCCCGGCTCACGGCGGCCGACGAAGGGCTGCTCAAGCGCTTCCACACCGCTACTGGCGTGACCGGCCGCAACCTGGCGCTGCCGCTGGACGACTACGCCAAGCTCCAGTCGTTCGGCCGGGCCAACGACGCCTACGTGGAGATCGCGCTCGACCTGGGTGAGCGAGCGATCGCCGGCGCGCTGGACAAGGCCGGGCTGCCGCCGGGGAAGGTCGACCACCTGGTGTTCTGCTCCACCACCGGGCTCGCCGCGCCGTCGCTCGACGCCCGGCTCGCCCAGCGCGCGGGGCTGCGCGAGGACGTCAAGCGGGTGCCGGTGTTCGGGCTGGGTTGCGCCGCCGGGGCGGCCGGGCTGTCGCGGCTGCACGACTACCTGCGCGGCTGGCCGGACCAGGTGGCGCTGCTCGTCTGCGTGGAGCTGTGCTCGCTCACCGTGCAGCGTGACGACACCTCGGTCGCGAACCTGATCGCCAGCGGCCTGTTCGGCGACGGCGCCGCGGCCGTCGTGGCCGCCGGGCACGGCGACGGACGCGAGGTGGTGGCCACCCGGAGCAAGCTGTACCCCGGCACCGAGCACCTGATGGGCTGGGAGGTCGGCGAGCACGGCTTCCGCATCGTGCTCGACGCCGGGCTGCCCGAGTTCGTGGACCAGGTGCTGGCCGGGGACGTCGTGGCCTTCCTCGCCGACAACGGCCTCACCCCCGGCCAGGTCGGCACCTGGATCTGCCACCCCGGCGGCCCCAAGGTGATCGAAAGGCTGGCCGGGGCGCTGGAGCTGTCACCGGAGGCGCTGGAGGTCACCTGGCGGTCGCTGCGCGAGCACGGCAACCTGTCGTCGGTGTCGGTGCTGCACGTGCTGCAGGAGACGCGCGGGCGCAAGGACCAGCCGGCCGTGCTGCTGGCGCTCGGGCCGGGCTTCTCCGCCGAACTGCTCCTGCTGCACTGGTGATCAGGACGGCTTCGACACCGGGATCCGCTCCAGCCCCTCCGGCCGTTTGCCCGGGTAGACGCCGGTCAGCAGCGCGCTCACCGTGTACAGGTGCCAGGCCAGGGCCGGCTTCTTGACCACCGGGTCGGCGAACAGGGCGCGCACCTCGTCCGGCCGCACGATCGGCGCCAGCGCGTCCAGACTGCCCAGCACCTGCTGCCGCAGCACGTCCGTCAGCACCGGGCCGGGGCTGGTCCGCCAGCTCCAGCCGCCGCCCGTGCGGAGCGTCGGCATGTGCGCCGGGGGCCGCGGCGCCCGCCGCCACCAGTGCGACGGCCGGCTCTCCAGCGCCGCGGCGAACCGCCACGGCTTGCCCTCGATCGGCACGTCACGCAGTTGGGGCGCGAACCGCAGGATGAGCGCGTAGATCACCTCTTCGGACAGCCGCCAGGCCTGATCGAGCCCGAGCGCGGCCCGTACCACGCGGTTGTCCAGGAACGGCCGGACCGGGTCGCCGCGCCGCAGCGACCCCGCGCGGGCGCTGGCCTGCCAGCGGCCCACCTTGTACCAGACGTAGATGTGGTCCAGCGCCTCCAGCCGGTCCTTCCTGGCCAGCCACGGCCGGGCCAGCTCGCGGGCGTGCTCGTTCGCCTCGTCGGTGAACAGCTTGTCGTCCTTGCCGAACGTGGTGGTGATGCGGCGCGTCAGCGCCTTGTCGCTCAGGTCGTTCTGCAGCAGGTTCAGGCTGCCCGCCCGGAGCGTCTCGCCGCTCTGCCCGGACATGGTCGGCTTGCCGGAGTAGGGCAGGTAGCCGACGATCGACTCGTACGCGGACGTCATGCCCTCGCAGGTGCGCAGCGTCTCCCAGACCCGGTCCAGCGGGTGCTCCACCAGCACCGCGTCCTGCCCGGCCGTCTGCGGCGGCGCGATCACCGTGTGCTCGACGCCGAGCCGGCCGGCGATCTGGCGGGCCAGGATCACGTCCGGGTGCGCGTCGAGCCCGTTCGTGGTCACCCGGAACGGCACCTTCGCCGCGTACAGCAGCGCCCCGAGGATGCGGGTGTCGCGCCCGCCGGTCAGCGCCAGGTTCACCGGCTCGCCCAGGCCGCGCAGCGGCGCGACGGTGGCCAGCAGCGCCTCGGCCAGCTCGCCGATCGCCTTCCGCTTGCCGCGCTCCGACGTGGGCGCGGGCGCCGACGCCGGCAGCGGCGTCTCGGTGATGACCCGCCGCCCGTCCCGCACGTCCAGCCGCGTGCTCGGGCGCAGCGCCGTCACCCCCCGGTACGGGGTCTCGTCCGACAGGAAGAACCCCTGGCGGACCATCGTCTGCAGGGCGAGCACGTCGTGCTCCACCCGGTCGCCCTGCTGGGCCGCCAGGTGCACGAGCAGGGCCCGGCCGCCGACGACGTGCAACTCGGGCGTCTCGGCGTAGAACACCGGGCAGACCCGGTTGATCGCGGTCGCCGCGGACAGCACGCCGTCGCCCGCCACCCAGGCGGAGAAACAGCCGCCGATCCCCTCGCCCAGCGGATCGCCGATCAGCCGGCCGGCGTCGTCCGGGTCGGCCAGATGACCGTTCAGCCCGAGCACCCGCCCGCCCGACTCCGTCAGCAGCGGCGGCCGCCGCGAGTCGTCCGGCTCGTTCGTCCACCCGAACAGGGACACGCCGCGGCCGTGCCATTCGCTGCCGCGGATCACCTCCGGCGGGACCGGGAAGGCCGTCTCGGCGACGGAACGGATCTTCTCCAGGACCCTGGCCGGAACCTCACGGCCCTTGGCGGCCAGACCCACATAGATACGCACGGCACCCATGCCTACAGGAAACGACTACTTCGTGACAATCGATCACGTAAGAGTCGCGGTTTGCGCTCGCTTGCGTCACCGGCCCGGCCGGCCGCTCTCCAGGCCCGTCATAGGGCGTGGAGGTGACGCACATGAAGAAACGTTCGCTGGCGGCGATCGGACTCGCGGCGCTGCTGACACTCACCGCGTGCGGCGGCTCGGCCGGGGACGCGCCCGCCGCCCAGGAGAACCCGGCGCCCATGCGCCCGGAGCTGTCGGAGACCACCAGCGCCAGGATCTCCACGTTCGCGCTGGACGTCGACACCGCCTCGTACTCCTACGCGCGCCGCACCCTGCGGGAGGGGCGCCGGCCGGAACCCGGCCAGATCCGGCCCGAGGAGTTCGTCAACTCCTTCCGCCAGGACTACGCCGAACCGCCCGACAACGGCTTCACCGTGCACACCGACGGCGCCCGGCTCCCCGGCCGCGACCGGGCCGTGCTCCGGGTCGGCCTGCAGACACGCGGCTCCACCACCCAGGCCCGCAGGCCGGCCAACCTCACCTTCGTCATCGACGTCTCCGGCTCCATGGCCGAGCCCGGCCGGCTCGACCTCGTCCAGCAGGCCCTGCGCACGCTGCTCGACCAGCTCACTCCCGGCGACCAGGTCGCCATCGTGGCCTTCAGCGACACGGCCCAGCTGCTCGCCGCCATGACGCCGCTCGCCGCCAGGGCCGATCTGCACGCCGCCGTCGACCGGCTCACCGTGCAGGGGGGCACCAACCTCGAGTCCGGGCTCGTCCTCGGGTACGAGGAAGCCTCGCGCGCCTTCCGGCCCGCCGCCACGAACCGGGTCATCCTGCTCTCCGACGGCCTCGCCAACCAGGGCAGCACCGCCTGGCAGGGCATCCTCGACCGGGTCGGGGAGAGCGCCGCCGAGGAGATCACGCTGCTCACCGTCGGCGTCGGCCGCGAGTACGGCGACGAGCTGATGGAGCAGCTGGCCGACAACGGCGACGGCGCCGCCATCTACGTGTCGAGCCCCGAGGAGGCCGAGAGGGCGTTCGTCTCCCGGCTGCCCGCCACCCTCGAACTGCGCGCCCGCGACGCCAAGGCCCAGGTCGCGTTCAACCCGGACGTGGTCGAGGAGCACCACCTCGTCGGCTACGAGAACCGGGCGCTGGAGGCGGAGGAGTTCCGCGACGACAGCGCCGACGGCGGCGAGGTCGGGCCCGGCCACTCCGTCACCGCCCTGTACGCGCTCAAGCTCAGGCCCGGCGCCGAGGGCCATCTCGCCACCGCCACCGTGCGCTGGCAGGACCCCGACACCCGCCGGCCCGCCGAGGCCGCCGACTCCGTCGACGTGGGCGCCCTCGCCGGCGAGCTGTGGTCCGGCGCGCCGCTGCGGCTCCAGGTGGACGTGGTCGCCGCGGCCTTCGCCCTCCAGATGCGCGACGGCGAGGCGTTCGGCATGGACCTGCCCGCGCTCGGCGAGCATGCCGCCCGCCTGGCACGGTCCTCCGAGGACCCGATGGTCACCGAGCTGGCCGGGCTCATCGGCAAGGCGGGCGAGGTGCGATAACCGATTGCGAGGATTGTGGCCGTCTGGGCATCTTGAGAGGGTGAGCGTGAAAGTCGAACCACCCGCCAGGCTCGGGCAGACCACCCTCCCCGACGGCCGCAGGCTCGGCTGGGCCGAGTGGGGGCCGCACGACGGCCGGCCCGTGCTCTTCTGCCCCGGCGCGGGCACCAGCCGGACACTCGGCTTCGGCGCGGGGACGGTCGACCGGCTCGGCATCCGGCTCGTCTCGCTCGACCGTCCCGGGCTCGGCGCCTCCGACCCCAGCCCGGGCCGCACCCTCGCGGACTGGCCCCGCGACGTGCGCGCCTCCGGGCTCGACGGCATCCCGGTCGTCGGGTTCTCCCAGGGCGCGCCGTTCGCGCTGGCCTGCGCCGCGGCCGGCGTCGCCTCCCGGGTCACGATCGTGTCCGGCTCCGACGAGGTGGCCGCGCCCGAGTTCCGCGACGGGCTGCCGCCCGAGCTGCGCGGCCTCGTCGACTCGGTGACGGGCGACCCCGTGGCCGCCGAGGAGTTCTTCTCCCGGTTCACCCCCGACGCGCTGTGGGACATGATCGTGCCCGGCAGCCCTCCCGAGGACCGGGCCGTGTACGAGGACCCGGCCTTCGAACGGGCCTACCGCAGGGCCATGGCGGAGGCGTTCCAGCAGGGGCCCGGCGGCTACGCCCGCGACACGCTGCTGGCCATGGGACGGTGGCCGTTCGACCTCGGGCGCGTCACCGTACCGGCCGAGCTCTGGTACGGCGAGCTGGACCACGGGCACTCACCCGACCAGGGGGCGACGCTGGCCGGGCGCATCCCCGGGGCGCGGCGGCACCTCGTCGCGGGGGTGGGCGGGGCGCTGCTGTGGACGCACGCCGAGGTGATCCTCGGCGGCCTGGCCGGTGAATAAAGCGGTACGAGAGAGGTCTTAGGGTCCGATACACTGGGGCACGCAGCGATGCGAGGGGCTATGGCGCAGTTGGTAGCGCGCTTCCATGGCATGGAAGAGGTCTGGGGTTCGAATCCCCATAGCTCCACCTCACACAGGTAGTCATTTCCGGGCCTGCCGCTCGTGCCAGACCGGCTCGGCGCTCTCGTGCACGGTCCCGTCAGCGCCGAAGATCAGGAAACGGTCGAGATCGGCGGCGAACCAGCGGTCGTGGGTGACGGCCAGCACGGTGCCGGAGAAGGATTCCAGACCCTGCTGCAGGGCTTCCGCGCTGGCCAGGTCGAGATTGTCGGTGGGCTCGTCCAGCAACAGCAGGGTGGCGCCGGACAGCTCCAGCAGCAGGATCTGCAGCCGGGCCTGCTGGCCGCCCGAGAGGGTCTCGAACAGCTGGCCGGCGGCGGGCGCGAGCTCGTAGCGGGCCAGAGCGGCCATCGCCTCGTTCAGCGTGCACGCGTGACCGGTCGTGACCAGCTCGACCGGGGTGCGGCCGTGCAGGTCCGGCCGGGCGTGGGTCTGCACGAACCGCCCCGGGACCACCCGCGCACCCAGCCGCGCGGAGCCGCTGTGCCGCACCGCGGGCGCCGCGCCGTCGGCGGCCTGCTCCAGCAGCTCCAGGAACGTGGACTTGCCCGAGCCGTTGGAGCCGAGGATCCCGACCCGCTCGCCGTACCAGATCTCGGTGTCGAACGGCCGCATCAGGCCGACGAGCTCCAGGTTCTCGCAGATGACGGCGCGCTTGCCGGTGCGGCCGCCGCGCAGGCGGATCCGCACGTTCTGCGCCCTGGGCGGGCGCTGGGGCGGGCCGGACTCCTCGAAGCGGCTCAGCCGGGTGCGCGCGGCGCGGTAGGCCGAGGCCAGCGCGTCGTTGTTGGCCGCGGTCTGCCGCAGGGTGTGCACCATCCGCCTGAGCTTGGCGTGCTCCTCGTCCCAGCGGCGGCGCCGCTCTTCCAGCCGGTTGATGCGCTGCTCACGCGCTTCGGCGTAGGCGGCGAAGCCACCGCCGTGGACCCAGACGCCGCGGTCCTCCACGGTCACGATCCGGTCGGCCGCCTCGGCCAGGAGCCGGCGGTCGTGGGAGACGAGCAACACGGTCTTGTCCGTGGCCCGCAACCGGCCTTCGAGCCACTGCTTGGCGGGCACGTCCAGATAGTTGTCCGGCTCGTCCAGCAGCAGGACCTCGTCCGGGCCGCGGAGCAGGGCCTCCAGGGCGAGGCGTTTCTGCTCGCCTCCCGACAGGGTGGTCACCGGGCGGTCCCTGACCGCGTCGCAGGGCAGGCCCATGGCCTCGGTGGTGCAGACGTCCCAGACGACCTCCATGTCGTAGCCGCCGACGTCGGCGTAGTCGGCGACGGCCTGCGCGTAGGCCAGCTGCGACGCCTCGTCGTCGCGGGCGGCGATCGCCTCCTCCGCCCGCGCCAGGGCCTCGGCGGCGTCGCGGACCCGCTCCGGCGCCACCGACAGCAACAGGTCGCGCACGCTCCGGTCGTCTCGGATGTCGCCGATGAACTGCCGCATCACCCCCAGCCCTCCTGAGGAGACCACCCGGCCGTCGGCCGGTCGCAGATCTCCGGCGATCAGCTTCAGCAGGGTGGTCTTGCCCGCACCGTTCGGTCCCACCAGGGCGGCCTTGACGCCGTCCCCGACGCGGAAGGACACCTCGTGCAGGAGCAGCCGCCCGTCCGGCAGCACGTAGGTCAGCCCGTCCACCTCGACGTGTCCTGCCACGGTCCCTCCTTCACCGGATCACTGTTCCGGTCACTGGATCAATGATCCGGTGCCCGATCGCCATACTAGACTCACGTACGTGGACATCAGCAAGGCAGATTCGGGAGCCCGCCGATCAGGGACCGCGGGGGACGTGTGGCTGCGCCCGTCCGCGCGGAAGGGACGCGACGCCCCGCCGCTCAGCCGGGATCGGATCGTCGAGGAGGCCGTGACGCTCCTGGACGCCGAAGGCGCCGACCGGCTGACCATGCGCCGGCTGGCCGAACGGCTCGGCACCGGCTCGACCACGCTCTACTGGCACGTGAAGACCAAGGACGACGTCCTCGACCTCGCCCTCGACATGATCTTCGCCGAGGTCCTGATCCCGGCGGAAAGCCGGGGGTGGCGCGCCGACATCACCGCACTGATCGACGGATGGCGCGCGGTCCTGCTGCGGCATCCCTGGTCGGCGGCGCTGCTGAGCCGTCCGATGCTGGGGCCCAACGTGCTGGCCCGCAGCGAGTTCCTGTACGCGACCCTCCTGAGGGCCGGGGCCGTCGAACCCCACCTCACGGCCGCCGCGTACGGGCTGTCCAACTACGTCATCGGCTCCGGGCTGATGCAGGCCACCTGGCCCACCGGCGCGGGGCAGGAGGCGCGGCAGGCGGCTCAGGAGCACCTGCGCGCCCATCAGGAGAGCTACCCCGCCCTCGCCGCCCACGGGCCGCACGTCGCGGAGGCCGACTGGGACACCGGCTTCGCCCTCGGCCTGACCTGGCTTCTCGACGGCATCCAGGCCGGGATCGCCGGGAAGTGATCCTCTCCGGCGGCGCTACGCTGCTGTGCCATGCCTGAGACGCGCCTCGACACCGCCCGGATCCGGGCGGCCCGCGAGATGATCGACCCGATCTTCCTCGACACTCCGCTCTACCGCTGCGAGGCGCTGGAGCCCGGCCTCGGGTGCGCGGTGAGCGTCAAGCTCGAAACGGCGAACCCGGTCCGGAGCTTCAAGGCCCGCGGCACCGAACTCGTGACGAGCGCGCTCGCCGCCGGCGGCTCGCGAGCCGTGGTGTGCGCCAGCGCGGGCAACCTCGGCCAGGCCCTCGCCTGGTCCGGTCGCGGCCGGGGGTTGGACGTCACCGTCGTGGCGTCCCGCTTCGCGCCCGCCGCCAAGCTTGATCGGATCCGCGCGCTGGACGCCAGGCTGGAGCTGGTGGACGGTGACTTCGACCTGGCTCGTGAGCGGGCGGCCGGCATCGCGCGGTACGAGGGGATCCGGCTGGTCGAGGACAGCCTGGACATCGAGACCTGCGAGGGCGCGGCGACCATCGGCCTGGAGCTGGCCGGCGCCGCGCCGTCGTTCGACGCCGTGCTCATCGCCCTCGGCGGCGGGGCGCTGGCCACCGGCGTGGGCCACGTGGTGAAGGACCTGGCCCCCGGCGTCGAGGTGATCTGCGTCCAGCCCGCGGGCGCGCCGGCGATGACCCTCTCCTGGCGGCAGCGGCGCGTCGTCACCACCGAGACGACCGACACCATCGCCGACGGCGTCGCCGGCCGGCTGCCGATCGCGGCCGTCCTGGACGACCTCCTCCAGGTCGCCGACGACGCCGTCCTCGTCCAGGAGACGTCGATCATCGCCGGCATGCGGCTGCTCCTCGACCATGCCGGCCTCGTCGTCGAACCGTCGGCCGCGCTCGGCATCGCGGCGATCCTCGAAGACCGTGACCGCTTCGCCGGCCGGCACGTGGTCACCATCGTGTGCGGCGGCAACGTCGACCCGGACGCCTACCGCCGCTGGACCGGCCCGGCTGCCCGCGAGTCCTGACTTCTCGCAGCAGCCCAGCGGGCGAGCGTCAGGCCTTGTCCATGTCGGGCTCCACACCCCCGCAGGAGACGCGCATGATCTGGTTCAGGGGCGAGTAATAGTTCGAGTCGTTGCGCGACCGCTCGTCGGCGAGCCGCGCGAACTCGCCAAGCGCTGGGTTTTCCGCGTTCTTCGCCATGTCGAGGACCTTGTGCCACTCATCCATCCGCGCCGCGTAGCCTTGCGGCCCGCTGTTGGCCACCAGCGTGAGCAGCGGACGCGCCTCACCGCAGATGTCAGAAGACGAAACGGTCGGGGCACCACAGGCGGACAGAGTGAGAGACATCAAGGCACAACCAGCTAAGGCGGCTCTCGTTTGGAGGGTTCGGGGGGACATGCGCTCCTCCTGACTCAATGACATGACAAAGGACCGGCCCCACGTTAGCGCTCGCAACCCACGCCCACAGCCGCATCGCCCCGTGCCCGGCGCTCACATACACCTGCTTCTCCGGCGCCTTGGACCGACCCCGCGACGGGCGCATCGCAGGCGGATCTCCCGCAGGCTATGGTTCGAGGGCTTGCCCTTTGAGTGTGGACGGTGATTGCGCTGCTCAGCGGTGTGGCCGACCCTTATGGTTACCGTATGTCATCCCCCCGGCACCGTATGCACCTCGCCGACCGCGTCAAGAGATTGGAATTGCGCGTGTTCGCCACCGGGACCGACGTCGCCGAACTCAAGACCGCCGTCAAGCAACTCCCGAGCACGATCCGTAAGGAGATCCTTGACTACACCGAGCCGGTCTTCGGCGAGATCATGGCCGGCCACGCCACGCTCCCCACGCGCAAGGATCTGCAGGGGGTGGAGCAGCGGCTGACCGAGAAGTTCGAGCACCGCTTCTCCGACCTGGATTCCCGCCTCGACGGCGTCGATGCCCGCCTCGACCGCATGGATACCCGCCTCGACAGTGTCGATGCCCGCCTCGACCGCATAGACACCCGTTTGGACGGAGTAGATGAGCGACTCGACCGCATAGACACCCGCTTGGACGGAGTAGATGAGCGACTCGACCGCATAGACACCCGCCTCGATCGCATGGACACCCGCTTCGACAGCATGGAGTCTCATCTCAGGCAGATCCTGGCCGTCCTCGGCAAGACGGAGAACTGATCGGCTCGGACGCCACCGGCCCGGCGGCAGAAGGCGAGCTCGTCGCGGGCTGAGGGTGTGTGCCACCTGGCTCCTTGTGGGCCGGGTTTTCTCATGCCCGCGGATGGCTGATCACTGTGGGGCGAAGGCGCGGAGGAAGGTGTCGACGGCCGCGTCCGCGATGCGGGCGAGGTCGTCGTCCGAGGGGGTTTCCAGGGGCCAGTGCAGGTCGGCGGGGCCGGTGAGGAGGGCGAGGAGCTGCTCGGCCGCCGTCGAGGGGTCGGCCGGGCGCAGGCGGCCCGCGAGGGTCAGGCGGGCGAGGCGGTCGGCGAGGGCTTCGGTGACGCGGTGGCCGGAGGGGCCTCGTACGAGGGAGAGCAGGTCGGGGAAGCGTGCCAGCTCGGCGTGGAGGAGGCGGCGGACGGCGCGGGAGCGGTCGTCGCAGTGGCAGCGGAGCAGGTCGAGCGCCACTTCCCGGAGGACCGGGCGGAGGTCGTCGCCGGGGTCGGTGAGGCGGTCCAGGGTGGCCAGGTGGCGGGCGACGGCGGTGCCGGCGGCGGCCGTCATCGCCTCGCGGAACAGGGTGGCCTTGTCGGTGAGGTGGTTGTAGACGGTGGGCTTGGCGACCCCGGCCTCGTCGGCGATCTCCTGGACGCAGGCCTGGTCGTAGCCGCGACGGGCGAAGACGGTGATCGCGGCGTCGAGGATGGCCTGCCGCTTGTCGATGCGGCCACGGGTGGTGGGCATGACGTCATTCTAGGTGCGTACTGAACTCATGGGTTCAGTGTTACTGACTAGGCTGTTAGATTGAACCAGTGAGTTCAAATTTGTCGCGATTGGTCGCGGTCGTCCTGCTGGGCGGGATGCTCGGCATTCTCAACAGCACGATGGTCGCCGTCGGGATCGACACCCTGGCCGCCGCGTTCGGCACGTCGCTCAGCGCGGTCGGCTGGGTGTCGACCGGGTTCCTGCTGGCCGTGACCGCCGCCATCCCGGTCACCTCGTGGGCCGTCGAGCGGTTCGGCGCGCGGCGGCTGTGGCTGTTCGGGCTGCTGGTGTTCCTCGCCGGGTCGCTCGGCGCGGGGCTGGCCTGGGACACCGGCGCTCTCATCGCCTTCCGTGCGGTCCAGGGGCTGGGCGCGGGAGTGCTCGACCCGCTGGTGCTCGTGCTGCTCGCCCGCGCGGCGGGGCCGCGGCGGGCTGGGCAGGTGATGGGGCTGATGGGCGTGGTGCTGTCGCTGGGTCCGGTGCTCGGGCCGCTGGCCGGCGGCGCGCTGCTGCAGGCGTTCTCCTGGCAGTGGATGTTCCTGCTGAACGTGCCGGTCGGGATGGTGGCCTACCTGCTGGCGCTACGGGTGATCCCGGCCGACGCCCCGCCGGCGGGGCGGCGTACCCGGCTGGACGTGACCGGCGTGGTGCTGCTCGCGCCCGGGTTCGCGGCGCTCATGCTGGCGCTGTCGCAGGCGGCCGAGCAGGCCGCGTTCGGGGTGTGGCAGGTGCTCGTCCCGCTCGCGGCCGGCACGGCCCTGCTGGCGGGGTACGGCCTGCACGCGCGCCGTGGACAGCCGCTGATCGACCCGCGGCTGTTCGCCCGGCGCTCCTTCAGCGCCGCCGTGTTGGTCATGGGGCTGGTCGGGCTGGCCACGTTCGCCACGCTGTTCGCGCTGCCGCTGTTCTTCCGGCAGGTGCACGGGGTGGGCGCGCTGGCCGCCGGGCTGCTGGTGGCGCCGGTCGGCGCGGGCGCCGCGGTGGCGATGCCGCTGGCCGGACGGCTGTCGGACCGGCTCGGCGCGCGCGGCCTGGCGCTGGGCGGCGCGGCGGTGGCGGCGCTCAGCGGGCTGGCCTTCACCCGGGTCGGTCCCGAGACCGGGTGGGCGTGGCCGGTGCTCGCGGGCTGCGCCATGGGGCTCGGGCTGGGCTTCGTCGGCGCTCCGACGATGGGCTCGCTCTACCGGCTGCTGCCCGCGCCGCTGATCCCGCAGGGCAGCGCCGTGCTGTACATGCTGAACCAGCTCGGCGCGGCGCTGGGCATCGCGGTGGTCACGCTCATCGTGCAGACCGCGGGCGATCCGCAACGCGGGCTGCGCGGCGTCTTCTGGTTCGCCCTCGCGATGGTCGTCGTGATCCTGGCGGCGGCCCCCCTGCTCCCCGGCCGCCCGGCCCCCGAGGCACGGGCGGCCCCGGAGCGGACGGGATCAGCCTGACGCGGCCACCGCCCCGGGAAGCGGTGGCCGGAGGAAAGACGTCAGAACCCCTGGGCCAGGCGGTAGTACGCCTGGTTCCAGCGGATCTCCTTGGCGAACTGGCGCGGGGTGGTGTCGGCGTCGATGACGAGGAGCTCGACGCCGAGCATCTCGGACAGGTCCGTCAGCTCCTCGACCCCGACGGCCGTGGACAGCACCGTGTGGTGCGGGGCGCCGGCGGTGAGCCAGGCCTCGGCCGAGGTGCGCAGGTTCGGGCGGGGCTGCCAGACCGCGCGGGCGACCGGCAGCGCGGGCAGCGGCTGCGGCGGCGCGACCAGGTCGATCTCGTTGGCCACCAGCCGGAACCGGTCCCCCATGTCCGCCAGGCCGACCACGACGCCCGGCCCGGGCGTGGCGTCGAACACGAGCCGGACCGGGTCCTCCCGGCCGCCGATGCCCAGCGGGTGGATCTCGCACGACGGGGTGCCGGAGGCGATCGTCGGGCAGACCTCCAGCATGTGGGCGCCGAGGATGAGCTCCTCGCCCGGCGTCAGGTGGTAGGTGTAGTCCTCCATGAACGAGGTGCCGCCGGGCGCCATCGCCTTGAGGGTGCGCAGCAGCACGGACGTCTTCCAGTCGCCCTCGCCGCCGAAGCCGTAGCCGTCGGCCATGAGCCGCTGCACCGCCAGGCCGGGCAGCTGGCGCAGCCCGCCGAGGTCCTCGAAGTTGGTGGTGAACGCCTTGAAGCCGCCGCTCTCCAGGAAGTGGCGCAGGCCCAGCTCGATCCTGGCCGCGTAGCGCAGCGACTCGCGCCGTTCGCCGAGCAGCTCGGGCGCCACCCGGTAGAGCTCCTCGTACTCCTTGATCAGCTTGTCGACGTCGGCGTCGGCGGCCGCGTCGACGGCCTCGACCAGGTCGTTCACCCCGTAGGTGTTGACCGAGACGCCGAAGCGGAGCTGGGCCTCCACCTTGTCGCCCTCGGTGACGGCCACGTCGCGCATGTTGTCGCCGAACCTGGCCAGCTTGAGCGTGCGCAGCTCGGCCAGGCCGGAGGCCGCGCGCACCCAGGACAGGACGCGCTCGGCCACGGCCGGGTCGCTGACGTGCCCGGCCACGGTCTTGCGGGCCACCCCGAGCCGGGTCTGGGCGTACCCGAACTCGCGGTCGCCGTGCGCGGCCTGGTTGAGGTTCATGAAGTCCATGTCGATGCTCGCCCACGGCAGCTCCACGTTGGCCTGCGTGTGCAGGTGGAGCAGCGGCTTGCGGAGCGCGTCCAGGCCGGCGATCCACATCTTCGCCGGGGAGAACGTGTGCATCCACGCGATCACGCCGGCGCAGGTGTCGTCGGCGTTCGCCTCCAGCATCACGCGCCGGATGGCGGCCGCGTCGGTCAGGACCGGCTTCCACTGCACGGGCACCGGCAGCGCCTCGGCGATGCGCCGCGACTGCTCGGCCACCTGCCGCAGCGTGTCTTCCCCGTACAGCCCCTGGCTGCCGGTCAGAAACCAGATGTTCAACGTGGACTCCTCTGTCCGTAGACGTTCTGGTAGCGGTCGTACAGGCGGTCGATGTGCTCCGGCTTGATCGGCAGAGGCTCGCCGAGCTGCCTGGCGACGTGGACGGTGCGGGCGACGTCCTCGCACATCACCGCCGCCTTCACCGCCGCCTTGGGGTCCTTGCCGATGGTGAAGACGCCGTGGTTCCGCATGAGCACGGCGGGCGAGCGGTGGCCGTCGAGCGTGGCCACGATGCCCTGGCCGATGGAGTCGTCGCCGATCAGCGCGAACGGTCCCACCGGGATGTCGCCGCCGAACTCGTCGGCCATCGCGGTCAGCACGCACGGGATCGGCTCGCCCCTGGCCGCCCACGCCGAGGCGTAGGTGGAGTGGGTGTGCACGACGCCGCCGACGTGCGGCATGTGGCGGTAGACGTACGCGTGCGCGGCGGTGTCGCTGGACGGCGCGTGGTCGCCCTCGACGAGGTTGCCGTCGAGGTCGCAGACGACCATGCTCTCCGGGGTCAGCTCGTCGTAGGAGACGCCGGAGGGCTTGATGACGAACAGGTCCTCGCCGGGAACGCGGCCGGAGACGTTCCCGGCGGTCCAGGCGACGAGGCCGTAGCGGACCAGTTCCGCGTGCAGGGAGGCGACCGTGGTCCTCATGAGGCGGCCTCGTTCCTGATGGCGCGCAGGGTGTGCAGCATGCGTCCGTCTCCGAAGTGGTCGTGCAGGTTGCGGTATTCGGCGTACAGCCGGTCGTAGGCGTCGGCCCTGGTCTGGTCGGGCACGTACGCGGCCTCGGTGCGCTTGCCCATGGCGGCGGCGGCCTTCTCGATGTCGGCGTAGACCCCGGCCGCGACGGCGGCGTGGATGGCCGAGCCGAGCGCCGGGCCCTGGTCGGAGCCGATGGCCGACAGCGGGCGGCGCAGCACGTCGGCGTAGACCTGCATGAGGAAGCGGTTCTTCAGCAGGCCGCCGGCCACGACGAACTCCTCGACCGGGACTCCGGCCTGTTCGAAGGTCTCCACGATCATGCGGGCGCCGAACGCGGTGGACTCGATGAGCGCCCGGTAGACGTCCTCGGGCCGGGTGGCGAGGGTCTGGCCGACGATGACGCCGGACAGGTTGTGGTCGACGAGCACGGAGCGGTTGCCGCCGAACCAGTCGAGCGCGACCAGGCCGTGCTGTCCGACGGCCTGCTGCTCGGCCAGCGAGGTCAGGTACTCGTGCGCGTTCATGCCCTGGGCCGCCGCCGCCTCCGCGTACCCGGCGGGGACGTGGGCGTCGGCGAACCAGGCGAAGATGTCGCCCACGGCCGACTGGCCGGCCTCGTACCCCCACAGGCCGGGCACGATGCCGTCGCGTACGACGCCGCACATGCCGGGCACCTCGGCGAGCCGGTCGCTGGGCATGATGTGGCAGGTGGAGGTGCCCATGATGGCGACCATCTGGCCGGGCCTGACGGCGTCGGCGGCGGCCGCGGTGACGTGCGCGTCGACGTTGCCCACGGCGACGGCGATGCCCTCGGGCAGGCCGGTCCAGGCGGCCGCCTCGGCGGACAGGGGGCCGGCGAGGCCGCCGAGCGGGGCGAGCGTGACGCCGCCGGTCTTCTCGCCGACCTGTCCGGTGGCGAGCTTGGCGGCGAAGCCGGAGAAGCCGGGGTTCAGCTCGGCGAGGAACTCCTCGGACGGGTAGCCGTCGTCCTGAAATATCCCCTTGTATCCGGCGGTGCAGATGTTGCGGCTCTCCACCCCGGTGAGCTGCCAGATGATCCAGTCGGCGGCCTCGATCCACCGGTCGGCCGCGGCGTACGTCTCCGGGTCCTCCTCCAGGACCTGCAGCGCCTTGGCGAACTCCCACTCGGAGGAGATCTTGCCGCCGTACCGGGGCAGCCAGCTCTCCCCGCGCCGGGCCGCCAGCTCGTTGATCCGGTCTGCGTGCGCCTGGGCGGCATGGTGCTTCCACAGCTTGGGCCAGGCGTGCGGCCGTTCGGGAGTGTGGAAGCAGAGGGGGGTGCCGTCGGCGGTGGCGGGCAGCACGGTGCAAGCGGTGAAGTCGGTGCCGATGCCGATCACGTCGTCGGCCTGGACGCCCGCCGCGGCGAGGGCGCCGGGCACGGCCACGCGGAGCACGTCGATCCAGTCCTGCGGCGACTGCAGCGCCCAGTCGGGGCCGAGCCGCACGCCGGAGCCGGGCAGCTCCCGCTCGATGACGCCGTGCGCGTACTCGTGGACGGCGCTGCCGAGCTCAGCGCCGTCGGACACGCGGACGACGACGGCACGCCCGGACAGCGTGCCGAAGTCCACTCCGACCACGAACTTGTTAGCGTTCACACTGATCTCCAGGGGATTCGTACGGGGCCTTGCGATATAACACGGCATATATCACGGCACCCGCGCGGCGGCAGCCGTGCTGGACCTGACGACGAAACCGGGCGGCACGACGAGGCGCTCACACGTGCCCGCCCCCGCGTCGAGCTGCCGGAGCAGCACCTCGATGCAGTGCCTGCCCACCTGGTCGAAGTCCTGCCTGACCGTGGTGAGCGGGGGCGAGAAGAACGCCGACTCGGGGATGTCGTCGAAGCCCACGACGCTGATCTGGTCGGGTACCTTCACTCCTTCCTCGGAGAGCGCGCGCAGCACGCCCAGCGCCATCTGGTCGTTGGCCGCGAAGACGGCGGTGACGCCGTCCATCGCGGCCAGGATCCGGCCGGCCGCGTAGCCGGCGTGCGGGCTCCAGTCGCCGGGCAGCGGCTCGGGCACCGGCCGGCCCGCCTCCTCCAGCGCGGCCCGCCAGCCCTCCAGCCGCCCCTCGGTCTCCAGCCAGTCGGGCGGGCCGGTGACGTGGTGGACGGTCCGGTGGCCCAGCTCCAGCAGGTGCCGGGTGGCGAGCCTGGCGCCCTCGGCCTGGTCGATGCAGACCACCGAGACGTCGCCGCGCAGGGTGCCCTCGACCGCCACCGCCGGGGTGCCCGACGGCAGGCTCTCCAGCGCCGGGCCCGCCGAGCGCCGCGGCGCCACCACCACGACCCCGTCCACGCCCTGCTCGGACAGGTAGTCGATGGCGTCGCGGACGCTGTCGACGTCGAGCGTCTTCAGGCTCACGATGCTCACGAAGTAGCCGGCCGTCCTGGCCGCCTGCTCGATGCCGTAGATCGTGCTGGCCGGTCCGTAGAGCGTGGTGTCGAAGCTGACCACGCCGAGCATCCGCGACCGCTTGGTGACCAGGGCGCGGGCGGCCAGGTTGCGGCGGTAGCCGAGCCTGGTGATCGCCTCCTCCACCCGGGCCCTGGTGTCGGGCCGGACGTTGGGATGGTCGTTGAGCACCCGGGAGACCGTCTGGTGCGACACGCCGGCCTCCCTGGCCACGTCGGCCATCACCGGAGGGCGGCGCTTGGATGGCGCTACCACGGTCTCTCCTTTCCAGCGGTACGGACGAGCGGGCGGACGATCAGGCGGCGGCGCCCGCGCGGCGCTTGGTCCACACGTCGAAGGCGACGGCGGCCAGCAGCACGAGGCCCTTGACGAGCATGACCCGCTCACTCGGCGAGCCGATCAAGGACATGCCGTTGTTGATCACGGCCATGATGAGACCGCCGGTGATGGCCCCGACCACCTTGCCGACGCCGCCCTGGACGGCCGCGCCGCCGATGAAGGCCGCGGCGATCGCGTCGAGCTCGAACATGTTGCCCGCGGTGGGTCCCGCCTGGTTGAGCCGGCCGGCGAAGATGACGCCGGCGATGGCCGCCAGCACGCCCATGTTGACGAAGATCCAGAAGACGACCTTCTTGACCTTGACGCCGGACATGACCGCGGCCTGCAGGTTGCCGCCGATCGCGTAGATCTGCCGGCCGAACACGGTCTTGTTGGCCAGCAGCGAGTAGCCCAGCACCAGCACCGCGAGCAGCACCAGCACCCAGGGCAGGTTCTTGAACCGGGCGAGCTGCACGACCAGGAACAGGATGAGCGCGGCCCCCGCGGCCATCTTGACCACGAACACCGCGAACGGCTCCACGGCCTGCCCGTAACCCGCCCTGGCCGTCCGGGTGCGCCACTGCGAGACGACCATGCCCGCGATGGCGACCAGCGCGACCAGCAGGCTGAACAGGTCGGCGCCGCCCAGCGGGCCGAGCCCGACGTTGCCGAGATAGCCGCTGGTGAACCCGTTGGCCAGGGTGCGGACCTGGTCGGGGAACGGGCCGATGCCCTGGTTGCCGAGCACGGTCAGGGTGAGCGCGCGGAACAGCAGCATGCCCGCCAGCGTCACGATGAACGCCGGGATGCCGAAGTAGGCCACCCAGTAGCCCTGCCAGGCCCCGATGAGGGCGCCCGCCGCGATCGTGATCAGCAGGGCCAGCGGCCATGGCACGCCCATGTTGACCATGAGCACGGCCGAGATCGCGCCGGTGACCGCCACCACCGAGCCGACCGACAGGTCGATGTGCCCGGCGATGATGACCAGGATCATCCCGATGGCGAGGATCAGGATGTAGGAGTTCTGGACGATGATGTTCGAGATGTTCTGCGGCGTGAGGAGCGCGCCGTCGGTGAGGACCGAGAACAGCGCGACGATCAGCGCGAACGCGATGTAGATGCCGCTCGACCGCAGGTTGAGCGAGAGTCCGCCCAGAGAGACGCGGCCGGGCCGCTTCGGCTCTTCCGGTTCGCCGCCCGTGGCGCCGGCCGCCACGGCGGCGGGCGTGGTGCTGCTCATCTGGACCTACTCCTGTCCCGTGGTCGTTGCTTGGGTCATCAGTTGCATGAGGCGTTCCTGCGTGGCTTCCCCTCGCGGCAGCTCACCGGTGATGCGCCCCTCGGAGAGCGCGTAGACGCGGTCGCACAGGCCCAGCAGCTCCGGCAGCTCCGAGGAGATCACCAGCACCGCCTTGCCCTCGTCGGCCAGCCGGTTGATGATCGTGTAGATCTCGTACTTGGCGCCGACGTCGATGCCCCGGGTGGGCTCGTCGAGGATGAGCACGTCGGGCTCGGTGAGGATCCACTTGGAGAGCACGACCTTCTGCTGGTTGCCGCCGCTCAGCTTGCCGACGACGCTCGACACGCTGGGCGCCTTGATATTCATGCTCTTGTGGAAGCGCTCGGCGACCGCGTACTCCTCGTGCTCGTTCACCCAGCCGCGCCGGGACAGCCCGCTCAGGCCGGCGGCGGAGACGTTGCGCTTGATGTCCTCGATGAGGTTGAGCCCGTACCGCTTGCGGTCCTCGGTGGCGTAGGCCAGGCCGTGCCTGATCGCGTCCTGCACGGTGCGGATCTCGACCGGCCGGCCGTTCTTGAAGATCTTGCCGGAGATGTTGACCCCGTACGTGCGGCCGAAGACGCTCATCGCCAGCTCGGTGCGCCCGGCGCCCATGAGGCCGGCCAGTCCGACGATCTCCCCGCGGCGCAGCGTGAGCGAGGCGCCGTCGACGACCTTGCGGCCGGGCTGGCTGGGGCTGTGGACGGTCCAGTCCTCGATGCGCAGCGCCTCCTCGCCGATCTTCGGCTCGTGCGGGGGGAAGCGGTTGTCGAGGGCGCGGCCGACCATCCCGGAGATGATCCGGTCCTCGGTCACCTCGTCGGCGGCCATGTCGAGCGTCTCGATGGTGCGGCCGTCGCGGATGATCGTGACGGAGTCGGCGATCGCGGTGACCTCGTTCAGCTTGTGGGAGATGATCACGCAGGTGATGCCCTCGTCGCGCAGCCCGCGCAGCAGGTCGAGCAGGTGCGCGGAGTCGTCGTCGTTGAGCGCCGCGGTGGGCTCGTCGAGGATGAGCAGCTTCACCTCCTTCGACAGCGCCTTGGCGATCTCCACGAGCTGCTGCTTGCCGACGCCGATGTCGGAGACGACGGTGGTCGGGTTCTCCCGCAGGCCCACCCGCTTCATCAGCAGGCCGGCCTCGTAGTTGGTGCGGTTCCAGTCGATGACGCCGCGCTTGGCGCGCTCGTTGCCGAGGAAGACGTTCTCGGCGATCGACAGCTGCGGGCTGAGCGCCAGCTCCTGGTGGATGATGACGATGCCGGCGTGCTCGCTGTCGCGGATGCCGCCGAACGCGCACCGCTCCCCGTCGAAGTGGATGTCTCCCTCGTACGTGCCGTGCGGGTAGACGCCGGACAGCACCTTCATCAGCGTCGACTTGCCGGCGCCGTTCTCGCCGCAGATGGCGTGGATCTCGCCGCGCCGCACGGACAGGTTGACGTCCTGGAGCGCCTTGACGCCGGGAAACGTCTTGGTGATCCCGGTCATCCGCAGAATGTGATCGGTCATGGTCGAAGCCCCTCGGTCAGGGGCTCCGGGGGACGGGCCGTCCCCCGGAGCGCCGGCGCCTACTTGAGCTGGTCCTCGGTGTAGTAGTCGCCGCCGATGATGATCTCTTCGTAGTTGGTCTTGTCGACGATCACCGGCTCGAGCAGGTACGAGGGAACGACCTTGTTGCCGTTGTCGTAGTCCTTCTCGTTGTTCACCTCGGGCTTCTGGCCCTTGAGCACGGCGTCGGCCATCTTGACGGTGGTCTCGGCGAGCTTGCGGGTGTCCTTGAAGATCGTCGAGTACTGCTCGTCGGCGATGATCGACTTGACCGAGGCGAGCTCGGCGTCCTGGCCGGTCACGACCGGGTAGGGCTGGCCGCTGGTGCCGTAGCCGCTGCTCTTGAGCGCCGACAGGATGCCGATGGACAGGCCGTCGTACGGGGAGAGCACGCCGTCGACCTTGGTGTCGCCGGTGTAGGTCTTGGTGAGGATGTCCTCCATGCGCCGCTGCGCGGTGGCCGGGTCCCAGCGGAGGATCGCGGCGGTCTTGAAGTCGGTCTGGCCGCTCTTCACCACGAGAGTGCCGTCGTCGATCTTCGGCTGGAGGATCGACATGGCGCCGTTCCAGAAGAACGTGGCGTTGTTGTCGTCGGGCGAGCCGCCGAACAGCTCGACGTTGAACGGGCCCTTCTCGCCCTTGTCCACGCCGAGGCCCTGGAGCAGGGAGGTGGCCTGCTGGACGCCGACCTTGAAGTTGTCGAAGGTGGCGTAGTAGTCGACGTTCGGGCTGTTACGGATCAGCCGGTCGTAGGCGATGACCGGGATGCTGTTGTCCGCCGCCTGCTGGAGCTGGGAGGTGAGCGCCGTGCCGTCGATCGAGGCCACGATCAGGAGCTTGGCGCCCTTGGTGATCTGGTTCTCGATCTGGTTGGCCTGGGTGGGGATGTCGTTCTCGGCGTACTGCAGGTCGACCTGGTAGCCGAGCGCCTCAAGCTGCTTCTTGACGTTGTCGCCGTCGTGGATCCACCGCTCCGACGACTTGGTCGGCATGGTGACGCCGACCAGCGCGCCGGCGTTGCCGTCGGCCGCGCCGGAGGACGCCTCGGCGTCGACGGTCTTCTGGCTGGAGCCGCAGGCCGTCATGGTGGCGGCGAGCGCGATCGCGGTGACCACGCCTCCGATCCGTCCCAACCTCATCGTGTGTGTCTCCTCGCTTGAAAGATCACGGCAGCGCGAGTCGCCAAGGCTGCCCATGAACGAAACGGTTCACCACAAGGGGGGATGAACCAGAACAAAACTCGCATCCGTTGACCAGGATTGTTATCGCTAACAACCATGGTGTCAACATCTGAGCGTAACCTCCTGGTAACGTTCACATGCACGCTCCTCGCAGGTCAGGACCGTGTTCGGGCCGAGAACAACCGCTGCAGCAGGATGAAGGCGAACAGCAGCATGCCGATGACGATCTTGGTCCACCAGGAGCTCAGCGTGCCCTCGAAACTGAGGACGGTCTGGATGAGGCCGAGCACCAGCACACCCAGCACGGTGCCCAGCAGGAAGCCGGTTCCGCCCGTGAGCAGGGTGCCGCCGATGACCACCGCCGCGATCGCGTCCAGCTCCATGCCGACCGCGTGCAGCCCGTACCCGGAGAGCATGTAGAACGACAGCACCACGCCGCCGAGCGCCGAGCAGAAGCCGGAGATCGTGTAGACCGCCACCTTCGTGCGGCCCACGGGCAGGCCCATGAGCAGCGCCGACTGCTCGCTGCCGCCGGTGGCGTAGACCGCCCGGCCCAGCCGCGTGTAGTGCAGCACGTACGCGGCCACCAGCACCACCACCGCCGCGATGATCACACTCGGCGAGATCCACATGTCGGCGACCAGGTCGATCCTGGTCTGCGCGAACGCGGTGAACGTGGGGTCGGTGATCGGGATGGACTCGGTGCCGATCGTGTAGCACAGCCCCCTGGCCAGGAACATCCCGGCCAGCGTGACGATGAACGGCTGGATGTCGAAGGCGTGGATCAGGTAGCCCATCACCAGGCCCAGTGCCGAGCCGACGAGCAGCACCAGCGGCACCACCACGTACGGCGGCCAGCCCGGCCCGGTCATCAGGCTCGCCGCGATCATCGTCGACAGCGCCACCACCGAGCCCACCGACAGGTCGATGCCGCCGGTGAGGATCACGAACGTCATCCCGACCGCCACGATCAGCAGGAAGGCGTTGTCGATGAAGACGTTCAGCACGATCTGCCCGGTGGCGAACCCCTCGTAGCGGATGCCGCCCGCCACGAACATGGCGACGAACAGGCAGGCCGTCACCAGCACCGGCACGTACTTGGCGGGGATCGTCCTGCCCCCGCCGAGGCTGAGCGTCGTCATGTGCTCACCCGTACTTTCTCCTCGGTCACGGGGCGGGGTGGAGCGGCCCGGCCGCGCCGGTGGAACACCTTGTCGCGGAAGGCCTGCGACTGGATCAGGCAGACCGCGGTCACCACGAGCGCCTTGAACAGCAGCGTGGTCTCCGGCGGCACGCCGATGGAGTAGATCGTCGTGGTCAGCGTCTGGATGATCAGCGCGCCGATCACCGTGCCGCCGAGCGAGAACCGGCCGCCGGCCAGCGACGTGCCGCCGATCACCACGGCCAGGATGGCGTCCAGCTCGATCCACAGGCCGGCGTTGTTGCCGTCGGCGCTGGACACGTTCGAGCTGATCATGAGGCCGGCCACGCCAGCGCACAGGGCGGCGAACGCGTACACCATGACGATGATCCCGCGCGCCCGGATGCCGGCCAGCCGGCTCGCCTCCGCGTTGCCGCCGACCGACTCGATGAGCATGCCGAGGGCCAGCCGCCGGGTGAGGAACGCGGTGATCGCCAGCACGGCGATCACGATGAGGATGCCGAACGGCACCGTCAGCAGGTAGCCGCCGCCGATGAGCTTGAAGGCGGGGTCGTTGACGGTGATGATCTGCCCGTCGGTGATGAGCTGGGCCAGGCCGCGCCCGGCCACCATGAGGATCAGGGTGGCGATGATCGGCTGGATGCCGACCGCCGCGACCAGGAACCCGTTCCAGGCGCCGAGCAGCGTGCACAGGCCGAGCGCCAGCGCCACGGCCGCGAACAGGCCCTGGTCCTGGCTGATCTGCAGGCAGGCGAGCGCCCCCGAGATGGCCACGATCGAGCCGACCGACAGGTCGATGCCGCCGGTCGCGATGACCAGCGTCATGCCCAGCGACACCAGGATCAGCGGCGCGCCGAACCGCAGGATGTCGATGAGGCTCCCGTACAGGTGGCCCTCGCGGAGCTGGATGGAGAAGAAGCCCGGCGTGAAGATCAGGTTGACCAGTAACAGCGCGGCCAGGACCAGGATCGGCCAGAGCAGACGGCGCATCAGGTCCTGCCTCCGCTCGCGATGGTCTCCATGATCACGTCCTTGGTCAGCTCGTCGTCGTTGGGCAGCTCGGCGATCATCCGGCGGTCGCGCAGCACCGCGACCTTGTGGCTGAGCCTCAGCACCTCCTCCAGCTCGGCGGAGATGAACAGCACCGCCACGCCGCCACCGGACAGCTCGGCGACCAGCCGCTGGATCTCCGTCTTGGCGCCCACGTCGATGCCGCGGGTGGGCTCGTCGAGGATGAGCAGCCGCGGCTCAAGGATCAGCCAGCGGGCCAGCAGCACCTTCTGCTGGTTGCCGCCGCTGAGGTTGCGCACCGGGATCTCCGGGTTGGGCGGGCTGATCCGCAGCGCCTTGACGTACTTGTCCACCAGCTCGTCCTGCTGCTCGCGGGGCACCGGCCTGGTCCAGCCGCGGGTGGCCTGAAGGGCGAGGACGATGTTCTCGCGGACGGTGAGGTCCTCGATGAGGCCGTCGCGCTTGCGGTTCTCCGAGCAGAAGGCGATCTTGTGGCCCATCGCGGCCCTGGGCGTGCGCAGTGTGACCGGCTCGCCGCCGATCGAGAGCTGCCCGGCGGCGTGGTCGGCGCCGAACAGCAGCCGGGCCACCTCGGTGCGGCCGGAGCCGAGCAGCCCGGCGAGCCCGACCACCTGGCCCTCGTGGATGGTCAGCGTGAACGGCTCGATCGCGCCCGGCCGGCCCAGATCGCGGGCCTCGACCAGCGGCGTGGCGAAGCTCCTCGCCTCGCCGTGCAGCTTGTCGAGCGCCTCCAGCTCCTGGCCGATCATCTTGGCGACCAGCTCGACCTGGCTGAGCTCGCGGGTGAGGTACTCCCCCACCAGCCGCCCGTTGCGCAGGATCGTCATCCGGTCGGAGATCTCGTACACCTGGTCCAGGAAGTGCGTGACGAACAGGATGGCGATGCCCTCGTCCTTGAGCCTGCGCATCACCTGGAAGAGCTGGCCCACCTCGTCGGCGTCCAGGCTGGAGGTGGGCTCGTCCAGGATGAGCACGCGGGCCTCGACGTCGAGCGCGCGGGCGATGGCCACCATCTGCTGGATGGCCAGCGAGTACGACGACAGCGGCGCCGAGACGTCCAGGTCCAGGTCCATCCGCGCCAGCAACTCCCGGGCGCGGGCCCGCATCCGCTGCCAGTCGATGCGCCCGAAGCGGCGCGGCTCGCGGCCGATGAGGATGTTCTCGGCCACCGACAGGTTCGTGCAGAGGTTGACCTCCTGGTAGACGGTGCTGATCCCGGCCTGCCTGGCCTCCAGCGGGCTGCCGAAGGCGACGGGATTCCCGGCCAGCTCGACGGCGCCCTCGTCGGCGGTGTGCACGCCGGTCAGCACCTTGATCAGGGTGGACTTGCCCGCGCCGTTCTCGCCCATGAGCGCGTGCACCTCGCCGGGCAGCAGCCGCAGGTCCACGCGGTCGAGGGCGCGCACGCCCGGGAACTCTTTGCCGATCCCGCTCATCCGCAGGATCGGCGCGGGTGCGTCCATCCGGCGCCCCCTCCCTTCCCGACCGGGCCGGCCACGCGGCCGGCCCGGTCGTCAGCGATCAGTACTGCCGGCTGGGCAGGGCCTCCTTGGCCTGCTCCTGGGTGAAGGTGGTCTCCTCCGTCACCACGCGGGCGGGTACGCTCTCGCCGGCGACGACCTTCTTGGCCAGGTCCATCAGCTGCGGGCCGAGCAGCGGCGAGCACTCCACGATGTAGTTGATCTTCCCGTCGGCGAGCGCCTGCATCCCGTCCTTGACGGCGTCGACCGTGATGATCTTGATGTCCTTGCCGGGCACCTTGCCCGCGCCCTCGATCGCCTCGATCGCACCCAGGCCCATGTCGTCATTGTGCGCGTAGAGCACGTCGATGTCCGGATGCGCCTTCAGGAAGGCCTCCATGACCTCCTTGCCCTTGGCCCTGGTGAAGTCGCCGGTCTGCGAAGCGATGATCTTGAACTTCGGGTCGGCGCCGATGACCTCGGCGAAGCCCGACTTGCGGTCGTTGGCCGGGGCCGAGCCGGTCGTGCCCTGCAGCTCGACGATGTTGACGGTGTCGGAGGCGTCCTTGTACTCCTCCACCAGCCACTGGCCGGCCTTCTTGCCCTCCTCGACGAAGTCGGAGCCGAGGAAGGTCTTGTACAGGGAGGTGTCCGCCGAGTCGACGGCCCGGTCGGTCAGGATGACCGGGATGTTGGCGCCCTGGGCCTCCTTGAGCACGGTGTCCCAGCCGGACTCGACGACCGGCGAGAAGGCGATGACGTCCACCTTCTGCTGGATGTAGGAGCGGATCGCCTTGATCTGGTTCTCCTGCTTCTGCTGGGCGTCGGAGAACTTGAGCGTGATGCCGGCTTCCTTGGCCGAGTCCTGGACGGACTTGGTGTTCGCGGTCCGCCAGCCGCTCTCCGCGCCGACCTGGGAGAAGCCCATGACGATCGCGTCGCCGCCGCCTCCTCCCGCTTCGGAGCCGCCGCCGCTTTCGGAGCCGCATCCCGCCAGGGTCGCCGCGGCGAGCCCGGCGACGACCAGCATCGAGATCCTCTTCAACACGTGGGGGGTGTCCTTTCTGAGTTGTGAGCGCTAACACCTGGGGCGTGCGAGCGCCGTCCTGCAAGTGGCCGGGCTCAGCGCCCGGCCGTGCTGACGCGGGGGACGAACATGGGTGGGACGACGAGCCGCCCGCTTGCCTGCGGCCCGCCGGCCTCGATCTGCCGCAGCAGCACCCCGATGCTGTGCCGCCCGACCGCGCCGAAATCCTGCCTGATGGTGGTGAGCGGGGGCGAGAAGAACGCCGACTCGGGGATGTCGTCGAAGCCGACGACGCTCACCTGGCCGGGCACTCTCACCCCCTTCTCCGTGAAGGCCCGCAGCACGCCCAGCGCCATCTGGTCGTTGGCCACGAAGACCGCCGTGACGCCGGCCATGCTGGCCAGGCTGCGCCCGGCCTCGTAGCCGGAGCGGGGGCTCCAGTCACCGGCCAGCGGCTCGGGCGCCTCCCGGCCGGCCCGTTCGAGCGCGGACCGCCAGCCGGCGACCCGTCCCTCGGCCTCCAGCCAGTCGCCCGGCCCGCGCACGTGCCAGACGGTCTCGTGGCCCAGGTCCAGCAGGTGCTGGGTGGCGAGCCTGCCGCCCTCGACCTGGTCCACGCAGACGACCGGCACCTCGCCGGCCTCGCCGCCCTCGACCGCGACCACCGGGATGTCGAGCGGCAGGTCGGCCAGCGCCTGGGCGGCCGACCGCTGCGGCGCGACCACCACGATGCCGTCGACGCCCTGGTCGGCCAGGTAGTCGAGGGCGTCGCGGACGCCGGTCTTGTCGATGGACTTGAGGCTGACGATGCTGATGAAGTAACCGGCCGCCCTGGCCGCCTGCTCGATGCCGTACACCGTGCTGGCCGGCCCGTAGAGCGTGGTGTCGAAGCTCACCACGCCCAGGGTCCTGGAGTGCTTGGTGACCAGCGCGCGGGCGACGAGGTTGCGGCGGTAGCCCAGCTTGTCGATCGCCTCCAGCACCCGGGTCCGGGTCTCGGTGCGCACGTTGGGATGGTCGTTGAGGACGCGCGAGACCGTCTGGTGGGAGACGCCGGCCTCCTTGGCCACGTCCGCCATCACCGGCGGGCGGCGTCCTCGGTCAACTCCCACGGCCGTGCTCCTTTCGGGCTTGGGACGACTGTGAACGTTAACAAGCCGGTCCGTCAAGGATCGTTTCGATTACGGTCGCGTTACGCGGCGGACTCTTGACGGGCCGCCGGACGCGCCCTTAACTAAGCGCTGTTGCTCATTGTTAACGCTAAACCTTGGTTGTTAGCGTTAACAAACCTCACCCCCCGAGGAGCTCCATGTGACCCGACTCGCCTTGGCCGTCATGCTCGTGGCGGGGCTGCTCACCGCGCCGGCGCACGCGCGGGCGGCGGAACCGGTCCCGGACGGCGCGGCCGTCGACCAGTTCGACGCCGGCGCGCTCGGCCCCGACTGGACCGTGCTTTCCCGCGACGACAGCCGGTGGTCGCTCACCGAGCAGCCCGGCTCGCTGCGCGTGCACGCCCTGCCCGGCGACACCTACCAGGGCACGAACACGGCCAGGAACCTCTTCCTCATGGACATCCCCGCCGGCGACTTCGAGGTGGTCACGAGCGTCCGCGCGCCGGTCGCGCTCGACTTCCAGAGCGCCGGCATCCTGGCCTGGCAGGACTGGGACAACTACGTGCGGACCGGGCTGGCCCACGTGGGCTCCGCCGGCGGGCAGGTGATCGAGACCGACACCGAGGTCGGCGCGGCCTTCACCGCGGCCTTCTCGGCCCGGCCCGGCTCCTCCGCCGAGATCGTCAAGCTGACCAGGACCGGCGCCGAGTTCGTCTCGTCCACCTGGGACGGCGCCACCTGGCAGGAGGCCTCACGGGTGACGGCGGACATCGACGTCAGGCAGGTCGGCCTGTTCGCGCTGGCCGCGCAGAACGGCACCTCGATGGCGGCCGACTTCGACTACTTCGCGGTCAAGGCGGCGCAGGGCCGGCCGGTGGCGCCCGAGGGCACGTTCACGCTCCGGCACGCGGGCGAGGACCCGTACCTGTCGGCCGACGCCTCCGGCGCCGTGCGGGCGACGGCGAAACCTCCGATGACCAGTCTCGCGCTGACGGCCGAGCCGGGCGGGCAGCTCAAGGACGCGGACACCGGGAAGTACCTGGAGGTCTTGGGCAGCCGGGTCCGCCTGGGCGCCACCGGATCGGCCTTCCAGCTCACCGACGCGGGCGGCGGCAAGGTCACGATCACCTCCGGCGACCGCCACCTCGCCGTCAGCGGAGGCAAACTCGTGGCCGCTCCCGGCGCGAACGGCCTCGCGCTCGGCCGAGGCGGCGGAGTGGCCGGTCCCAGCCCCGGCAAGTTCCGCGTCGAGGGCTACACCACCGGCGAGCTGACGGTCGACACCGGGGCAAAGGGCAAGAAGGTCGGCCGCGACCTGTACGGGGTCTTCTACGAGGACATCAACCACGCCGCCGACGGCGGGCTCTACGCCGAGCTGGTGCAGAACCGCTCGTTCGAGTTCGACCGGGTCGACGAGCCGAGCTACCACGGCCTGACCGCGTGGAGCGAGGTCGAGCGCGGCGGCACCGCCGCAGCGGCGGTCTCCGGCGAGCGGCCGCTCAACCCCGCCAACCGCAACTACCTGCGCCTGGAGGTGACCGGCGGCCCGGCCGGGGTGCTGAACGCGGGCTTCAACACCGGCCTGCCGCTGAAGCGGGGCGCGCGCTACGACCTGTCGTTCTGGGCCCGCCGCGACACCCCCGGCACGGTGACGGTGACCGTCGAGAGCGGTTCGGACGCGTACGGGAAGGCGGCCGTCAAGGTGCGGGCGGGCGGCTGGACCAAGTACGAGACCTCGTTCAGGGCGACCGGCACCACCGACGCCGGCCGGCTCGTGCTGCTGGCCCCGGAGGGCAGGACCGATCTCGACATGGTCTCGCTGTTCCCGCGTGAGACGTTCAAGAACCGGCCGAACGGCATGCGGGAGGACCTGGCCCGGCTGATCGCCGACCTGGAGCCGCGCTTCCTGCGCTTCCCGGGCGGCTGCGTGACCAATGTCGGCACGTACGACCCGTACAGCGAGAACCAGGACCGGCGGCGCATCTACCAGTGGAAGGAGACGATCGGCCCGGTCGAGGAGCGGCCGGCGAACTTCAACTTCTGGGGCTACAACCAGAGCTACGGGATCGGCTTCTACGAGTACTTCCAGTTCGCCGAGGACCTCGGGGCCGAGGCGCTGCCGGTGCTGTCGGTGGGCGTGAACGGCTGCGGCGAGAACCGGCCGCTGACCGACCCGGCCAAGCTGGACCGCTGGGTCCAGGACACGCTGGACCTGATCGAGTTCGCCAACGGGCCGGTCACCTCCCCCTGGGGGAAGAAGCGGGCCGAGCTGGGGCATCCCAAGCCGTTCGGGCTGGACTACATCGGGCTGGGCAACGAGGAGATCTATCCGGAGTTCTTCGACAACTACCCGAAGTTCGCGAACGCGATAAAGGCCAAATATCCGGATATTAAGATCATCAGTAACTCAGGGCAGACCTCGCAGGGCGCCTGGTTCGACCGGATGTGGCAGTTCGCCCGCGACCAGAAGGCCGACCTCGTCGACGAGCACTACTACAACAACCCCGACTGGTTCCTGACCAACAACCGGCGCTACGACTCCTACGACCGCGAGGGGCCGAAGGTGTTCGTCGGCGAGTACGCCTCGCGCGGCAACACGTTCTTCAACGCGCTGTCCGAGGCGTCCTACCTGACCGGCATCGAGCGCAACGCCGACGTGGTGGAGCTGGCAGCGTACGCGCCGCTGCTGGCCAACGTCGACTACGTGGACTGGACGCCGGACCTCATCTGGTTCGACAACGACGAGGCGTACGGGTCGCCCAGCTACCACGTGCAGAAGCTGTTCTCCACAACGTCGGCGACACCGTGCTGCCGAGCGCGTTCGAGGGTACGAACCGGCCCGTCGAGGACATCTCCGGCGCGGTCGGGCTGGGCTCCTGGAACACCTCAGTCCGGTACGACGACGTCAAGGTCACGGCGGCCGACGGGACCGTCCTGCTGGAGGACGACTTCGCCGCTGGCTCCGCCCGGTGGCGGCCCGGCGCCGGCACCTGGGCCGTCCAAGATGGGGCGTACGCGCAGACGGCGCTCGTGGAGGACGCCCGGTCCACCGCCGGGTCGGCGGACTGGTCGAACTACACGATGGAGCTGACCGCCCGCAAGATCGGCGGGGCGGAGGGCTTCCTGGTGATGTTCGGGGTCCGCGACAGCGGAAACTTCTACTGGTGGAACCTCGGCGGCTGGAACAACACCCAGTCGGCGGTGGAGAAGGCGGTTAACGGCGCCAAGGCGTCGATCGCGACCTCCGCCACCACGATCGAGACCGGGCGCGACTACCGGCTGAAGGTGGAGGTGTCCGGCCGGAAGATCACGCTCTGGCTGGACGGGCAGAAGGTGAACGAGTTCACCGACCACGCCGTAGTGGAGCCGCTCTACCAGGTGGTCTCGAAGGACGCGAAGTCGGGCGACCTGGTGATCAAGGCCGTCAACGCGCAGGACACCGCCGTGCGCGGCACGGTGGACCTGGGCCGGGCGCGCGTCGGGCGCACGGCCACGGTCACCTCGCTGACCGGCTCGCCCTCGGACGTCAACTCCATCGCCGACCCGGACCGGATCGCGCCGGTGGAGCAACGGGTGACGGGCTTCTCCCGCTCGTTCGCCTACGACTTCCCGGCCCACTCGGTCACCTTCATCAGGCTGGGCGGGGACCGGTGAACCGGGCGGCCCGGGCGGGGGCACACGCCCGGGCCGCCCTCTCACATCCGGGCGGTGGAATCCCTGATGACGAGCTTGCAGTCCATCTTGTGGACCCCCGGCGTCGCCTTGCCGCCGATCGCCGCGAACAGGTGCTGGGCCGCCGTGCGCCCCAGCCGCTCCAGGCTGGGGTCGACGGTCGTCAGCGGCGGCCGGGTCTCGGCGGCCAGCACCTCCCAGTTGTCGTAGCCGACCACCGCGAGGTCGTCGGGCACCCGCCGCCCCAGCTCGCGGGCCGCCTCCACGAACCCGGCCGCGATCTGGTCGCTGCCGCAGAAGACCGCGTCGATCTCGGGGCCCGCCGTCAGCAGCATCTCGGCGGCGTGCCGCCCCCACCGCTGCGACCACGTGCCCCACAGCGTCTCCCCGGCCTGCGCCACCCCGGCCTCGCCGAGCGCCGCGGCCAGCCCTTCGGCGCGGTCGCCCGCGGCCTTGTAGTCGACCGGCCCGGTGACGTGCGCGATCCGGCGCCGCCCGAGCGCGAGCAGGTGGCGCACCGCGAGCATCGCCCCGCCCACGTCGTCGGGCACGAACGAGACGTCCGACGGATCCTCCGACGGCCCGTACGCGTACACGACCGGCACCGGCAGGTCCTTGCTCACCGAGGGCCGCGGGTCGGTGCTCTCCCCCACCACGATCAGCCCGTCGACGCGCCGCGACAGCAGCGCCCGCAGGTGGTGCTGCTCCCTGATCGCGTCGCCGCGGGCGTCGCACAGCAGCACCGCCATCTCCCCCGCGCCGAACGCGTCCTCCGCGCCGAGCAGCACCGGGATGCTGAACCGGCCGGCGCTGTCGGAGGTGAGCAGCCCCACCGTGCGGGTCTGTCCGGACAACAGCCCGCGCGCGAGCGGGCTCGGCTGGAACGCCAGCTCCTCCGCGGCCGCCAGCACCCGCTGCCGGGTGGAGGCCCGCACGTCCTGCCGCCCGTTGAGCGCCTTGGACGCCGTGGCGACCGACACCCCCGCCAGCGAGGCCACGTCGTTGATGGTCGCCCGCCTAACCGCCATCTCTCGAAACCCTTTTCTCTCACCGATCAGCTAGATAAGACCCTAACACCGTTGACATGGCCTGAGGTTTCTTCTACGTTTCCGAAAACCTTTTAGTCCGCGGGGACCGAAGGAGTCACCATGAGACGACGGCTGGCCGGAATGGCCACCCTCGCGTTGTTAACGCTCACCGCCGCCTGTGGCGGGGGTGGAGGCGGAGGCGGACAGCAGCCCGCCGACGAGCCCGTGACGATCACCATGTGGACCAGAGCCGCCACCCAGGCGCAGAGCGAGCGGCTGGTCAAGGCGTACAACAGCAGCCACAAGAACCAGGTGAAGCTGACGGTCATCCCGACGGACAACTACCAGCCGCGCATCGCCGCCGCCGCGGGCGCCAAGCAACTGCCCGACGTGTTCGCCGCCGACGTCATCTTCGTGCCGAACTACACCTCGCAGGGCCTGTTCCTGGACATCACCGACCGGATCGCCGCACTGCCGTTCAAGGACGGCCTGGCCCCGTCCCACATGAAGCTCGGCACCCAGGACGGCCGCCAGTACACGCTGCCGCACACGCTCGACCTGTCGGTCTGGTTCTGGAACAAGGACCTGTACGAGAAGGCCGGGCTGGACCCCGAGCAGGGGCCGAAGACGCTCAAGGAGTTCGCCCAGCACGCCACCACCGTCCAGGAGAAGCTCGGCAAGGACGGCAAGGTGCACGGCACGTTCTTCGGCGGCAACTGCGGCGGCTGCTACGTGTTCACCTTCTGGCCCTCGGTCTGGGCGGCCGGCGCCCAGGTGATGAACGCGGAGGGCACCGAGTCGCTCAACGACCAGCCGGCGATGACCGACGTCTTCAGGATCTACCGGGAGCTGCACGAGAAGGGCGCCACCGGCCCCACCACCAAGGAGGAGCAGGGCCCGACCTGGACCGGCTTCTTCCCGAAGGGCGAGATCGGCGTCATGCCGATGCCCTCGACCACGCTCGGCATGATGCCGGCGGACATGAAGATCGGCGTCACCGCGATCGCCGGCCCCGACGGCGGCGAGTCCACCTTCGTCGGCGGCGACTCGATCGGCATCTCCTCCACCTCGCAGAACGCCGACGCCGCCTGGGAGTTCCTGTCCTGGACCGTCTCGGACGAGGCGCAGGTCGAGGTCATGGCCAAGAACAAGGACGTGGTCGCGCGTACCGACCTGGCCGACAACAAGTACTCGGCCGAGGACCCGCGCGTGGTGCTGATCAACTCGCTGGTCGGCAAGGGCGAGACGCCGTACGCGCTGCGTTTCGGGCAGACGTTCAACGACCCGCAGGGGCCGTGGCTGCGGCTGGCCCGCGAGGCGGTGTTCGGTGACGCCGCCAAGGCGGGCGAGCTGAACGCCGAGGTCACGAAGTCCCTGCAGCAATGACGTTGACCGTCCGCAGGCCCAGGGGACGGGCGGGGCACGGCGCGCCGCCCGTCTCATGGTGGCGCGGCCGCAAGGCCCAGGGCTGGCTGTACGCCATGCCCACCGCCGTCATCGTGGCCGTCCTGTTCATCGCGCCGCTGCTGCTGGTGCTGTGGATGTCGCTGAACCGCTGGCCCCTGCTGGGGCAGGCGACGTTCAACGCGCCGGACAACTACACGAAGATCGCCGACAACGCGCTCTTCGTGGACTCGGTCTTCTTCACGCTCAAGTACACCGTGATCATCACGGTGCTGCTGTCGGCGGTCGCGCTCGGCCTGGCGCTGCTCGTGCAGGAGAGCAGGCCGGGGGTCGGGTTCTTCCGCACCGCGTTCTTCCTGCCGGGCGCGGTCGGCTTCGCCGCCACCTCGCTGCTGTTCTACGGCATGCTGAACGCCGACTTCGGCCCGATCGACCCGATGCTGCGCGCGCTGGGCGTCACCGACGAGCCGGTCAAGTGGACCGGCACCCCGAACATGGCGCTGTTCTCCACGATCGCGCTGGTGCTGTGGCGCTTCGCCGGGTTCAACATGCTGATCCTGCTGACCGGCCTGCAGGCGATCCCGACCGAGGTGTACGAGGCGGCCAGGAGCGACGGCGCCAACCGGTGGCAGATCTTCACCCGCATCACGCTGCCGCTGCTGCGCCCGACGCTCGCGCTGATGCTGATCCTCAGCATCACCGGCTCCCTGCTCGCCTTCGACCAGTTCTTCATCTTCACCAACGGCGGCCCGGACAACAGCACCGTGTCGATGGTGATGGTGATCTACCGCGCCGCGTTCTTCCGCTTCGACCTCGGCGGCGCCGCGGCCATGTCGGTGGTGCTGCTGGTCGCGCTGGTCGGGCTGAACGTCCTGATGATGCGGAGGCTCAGATGAGGTACTACACGACCTTGTCGGCGCTGGCGGTGCTGTTCCTGTTCCCGCTGCTGTGGAGCGGCTACGCCTCGCTGGAGGAACCGTCCAACTACGTCGAGATGGCCGCCTACGGCGAGGGCGTCGGCACCTACGCCGCCAACAGCGTGCTCGTCGCCGTCATGACCGTCGGCGGCACGCTGGTCGTGTCGGCGCTGGGCGGCTACGCCTTCGCCCGCTTCGACTTCCCCGGCAAGAACCTGCTGTTCCTGGCCACGCTTGCCATCCTCATGGTGCCGTACGCGACGATCCTCATCCCGCTGTACGTGCTGCTCGGCTATCTCGGGCTGCAGAACTCGCTGGTCGGGCTCTCGCTGGTGTTCGTCATGTTCCAGCTCCCGTTCGCGCTGTTCATGATGCGCAACGCGTTCGAGGCGATCCCGCGCGAGCTGGAGGAGGCGGCGCTGGTGGACGGGTGCGGCACGTTCCTGGCGTTCACCAGGATCCTGCTGCACGCCGTGCGGCCGGCGCTGATCACCGTGGGCCTGTTCGCGTTCCTCGCCTCGTGGAACGACTTCTTCGCGCCGCTCATCCTGCTCAACGACGGCGCCTCGTTCACCCTGCCGGTGGCCGTGGTCAGCATGACCTCGCGCACCATGGGCGCGATCGACTACGGCATGCTCCAGGCCGGCGTCATGGTCATGGCCGTCCCCTGTCTCATCCTGTTCATCGTGCTGCAGCGCCACTACGTGCGCGGATTCATGTCAGGAGCTCTGCGTGGCTAACCCTGTCCTGCCCTCCTCGGGCGTGCTGTCTCCCCTCGGCCTCGACGCGGTACGGATCTCGCCCGGTTTCTGGGGCGACCGGGTGGCGCTCAACCGCGAGGTCACCATCGCGCACTGCAGGGAGTGGGAGGAACGCGAAGGCTGGATCGGCAACTTCCGCGGCGAAGGCCCGCGGCGGGGGCGGGAGTTCAGCGACTCGGAGATCTACAAGCTGCTGGAGGCCATGGCCTGGGCGGACCATCCGGACCTGCCCGAGCTGGCCGAGACCGTGGCCCGGGTCCAGGAAGGCGACGGCTACATCAACACCCGCTGGTCGGGCAGCCGCTACACCGATCTGGAGTGGGGCCACGAGCTCTACTGCTACGGCCACCTCATCCAGGCCGGCGTCGCCCGGCTGCGCATGCACGGCGAGGACCGGCTGACGCGGGTGGCGACGCGGGCCGCCGACCACGTCTGCCGCCGGTTCATGGAGGGCACGGAGACGTGCGGGCACCCCGTGATCGAGATGGCGCTCGTCGAGCTCTACCGGGTCACCGGGGTCGAACGCTACCTGGAGATGGCCCGGCGCTTCGTCGAGCGGCGCGGCCTGCCCGCGCTCGCCGACATCCCGTTCGGCCGCGGCTACTTCCAGGACGACGTGCCGGTCCGGCAGGCGCAGGTGTTCCGCGGGCACGTCGTGCGGGCGCTCTACCTGGCCTCGGGCGTGGTGGACGTGGCCGTCGAGACCGGCGACGAGGAGTTGCTGAAGGCCGTCGAGGCGCAGTGGGAGCGTACGGTCGCCCGCCGCACCCACCTGACCGGCGGCATGGGGTCGCGGCACCAGGACGAGTCGTTCGGCGAGGACTACGAGCTGCCGCCGGACCGGGCCTACAACGAGACCTGCGCGAGCATCGCCTCGATCATGCTGGCGCACCGGCTGCTGCTGGCCACCGGCGACGTCCGCTACGCCGACCTGACCGAGCGGACGCTGTACAACATGCTCGCCACCGGCGTCGCGCTGGACGGCCGGTCGTTCTTCTACGCCAACCCCCTGCAGGTGCGGGTGCCCGCGGTGCCGCACGACGGCGTCAACCACGCCGCCGAGGGCGGGCTGCGCTCTCCCTGGTTCGACGTGTCCTGCTGTCCCAACAACGTCGCCCGCACGCTGGCCTCGCTGCCCGCCTACCTGGCGACGTCCGGCGCGGACGGGGTGCGGATCCACCAGTACACGCCGGGCGAGATCAGCCACGGTGACCTGCGGCTGCGGGTGGAGACCGGCTATCCGTGGGACGGCACGGTGACCGTACGGGTGCTGGAGGGCGGGGCGGGCCGGATCTCGCTGCGCGTCCCGGCCTGGGCTTCCTCGGCGACGCTCGCGTACCAGGAGGCCGCCGCCTCCTCCCCGGACGCCCGGGAGACCCGTGCGGTCGCGCCCGGGTACGCGGACGTGGAGAGGGAGTGGCGGGCCGGTGACGCGCTCGTGCTGGAGCTGCCGATGGAACCCCGCTGGACCTACCCCGACCGGCGGATCGACGCCCTGCGCGGCTGCGTCACCGTCGAACGGGGGCCGCTGGTGTACTGCGCCGAGTCCGTCGGGGACGAGCCGCCGCTCGCCGAGGTGGCCGTCCGGCCGGGCGCCCCGCTGTCCGAGCACGCCCGCGGCGAGGTGGTCGAGCTGGAGACCGAGGCGGTGCTCGGCGCCTCCCCGGCGGGGCCGTGGCCGTACCGCGACCGCCCCCACGGATGGAACGGCGGCCCGGCGGCGGCGCTGCGGCTGATCCCGTACCACCGCTGGGGCAACCGCGGCCCGGCGACCATGCGCGTCTGGCTCCCGGTGGCCGACTGACGGGAACCCTCACCGGCGCCCCGGTCGTTCTTCCGATAGACGATCCGGAGCCGGAGGAGAGACATGGGCTGGCACTACCGTAAGTCGATCAAGGTGGGACCCTTCCGGGTGAACCTGTCGCGGCGCGGCGTCGGGCACAGCGTCGGCAACCGCCGCATCCGGGTGTCCACCTCGCCGGACGGCCGCCGTCACGTCACCCTCCGCCTGCCGGGCGGCTTCCGCCTCGGCAAGACGTTCGGCGGGCGCCGCCGCTACTGATCCCCGGGCGCCAGACCGGCCTGGCGGATGACGCGCTCCAGGTAGCGGCGGGTGTCGTCGTCGCGGGGGCCGACGAGCATGCGGTACATGGCCGCGCCCACCACCATGTCGACGGCCGCCTCCACGTCGGCGCCGGCGGCCAGCCGCCCGTCGCGCCGGGCGCGCTCCAGCGTCTCCAGGACGAGCCGCCGCCGCGGCTCGATGTAGGTCTCGCGGTACGTCTCCAGCAGCGAAGGATGCGTCACGCTCGACCCGATGAGCTGGGCCAGCACAGCGCGGAAGCGGGCGTCGCCGAACGTGGTCGCCCACGAGTCCATCAGCCGCCCGTCCTGCTCGGGGACGTCGGCGCCGGCCCAGATCTCCTCCTCGGGCGCGACCGTGCGGGCCCGTTCGATCGCCTGGACGAGCAGCTCCTCCTTGGACGACCAGCGCCGGTAGACGGTCACCTTGGCCACGCCGGCGCGCTTGGCGATCTGCTCGAAGTTCGCGCCCTCCAGGCCGCGCTCGGCGAACAGCTCCAGCGCCGCCTTCATGATCAGGTCGTCGGCCCCCGGATCGCGCGGCCTGCCGCGGGGACGCCCGCCGCCCGTCACCGGAACTCCACCCGCCCCACGCCCTCGCCCGGCGCGAAGGCCGGGGCCTGCCCAGGCCGCAGCCGCCAGTCAGGGGTGAGCACGCCGTCGAGGTGGTCGCGCAGCCGCCGGAACCCGTCCGCTTCCGGCAGCCCCTCGCGGAAGGCCGTGGCGACCGCCTCGGTTTGGTAGGCCGTGTTGTCGTGCGCGAACAGCGGCGCCATGGCGGGGTCGGCGGCCAGCGTGCGCCGCACCCGCTCGGCGGCCTCCAGCTGGTCGGCGGTGGCCTGCCCGCCGACCGTCATCTGCCGCACCTGGCCGACCGCCAGGTGCGGCAGCGTGTAGAGGGTGTCGCCCAGGAACAGCGCGGTGCCGCCGTCCATGCGCAGCGCCACGCACAGGTGGCCGGGCGAGTGGCCGGGCGTGGGCAGCAGGACGACGCTGCCGTCGCCGAAGTGGTCGTGGCTCTCGGGGAAGGCGTGGAAGGGCCCGGACCCGTACGCGGGGAACACCAGGGCGTCCCGGACCTCCTCGAACGTGTGCGCGTAGAGCGTGCCCTGCTCCCAGTCGCGCCGGTCCAGCACCACGCGGGCGTGCGCCAGGTGACGGAGACCGCCGGCGTGGTCCTCGTGCACGTGGGTGAGGAACACGGTGGTGACGTCCTTGAGGTCGTAGCCGAGGCGGGCCACCCGCACCCGCAGGTCCTGCTCGGGGGTCAGCTGGTATTCGTTCCGCTCGGTCAGCAGGCGCGAGGCGAGGTTGTGCCGATAGTACCCGTCATGATCGTGGGCCTGCGCCCCGTTGACGCCCGTGTCGACCAGCATCAGCCCGTGTCGCGGGTGATCGATCAGGTACGCGTGGACCGGCACCGTGATCTGCGCCTTGTCCACCAGCGTGCGGACGTAACCGGGAAGCCCCTCCCACCCGTCGAGCCCGCCGTAGAACTGGCCGTACGGCACGACCGTGTCGCCGACGTGCAGCGGGAACACCCGCACCCGGCCGTCGGCGACGGGCCGCCGCGCCCCGGGCGCGCGCAGCGCCGCCTGCGTCTCGCGCCGCCACCTGGCCTCGATCTCGCTCCGGTGGCGGGCGACCGGGCCGGTGGACAGCCCGGCCAGCGCGCCCAGCAGGATCCCGGCCCCGCCCGTCAGCAGGGCGCGCCTCGACGGCCCCGCCCCGCCGCGCCCGCGCCGGACCGCGCCCGCGAGCGCCGCCATCAGGCACGCCACGGCCACGGCTCCGAGCAGCACCGGCGCGTCGGTGACGTAGAACACGACCGCGAAGTACAGGGCCAGCGTGCCCAGCCCGGCCGGGACGCCGAGGAACAGCAACGCCCGCCGCCGCCCGAGCCGCCCCGGCCACAGCACGCCGCCGAGGAACGCGACGAGCACGGCCCCGTACGTGACGAGCGCGACCGGCGGCACGTCCTTCAGCCGCAGGATGACCAGCCACACGGCGGCCATCAGCAGCCCGAGCACCGCGAGCGCGATCTTGCCCAGCGTCTTCATCGAAACCCTCCAATATGTATACGCAAACGACTGCGTTTACATATTAGGCCTTTCACGGCCCGGCGCGTACGATCAGGAGATGTTCTTCGAGCCGCCACCGGCGCGGGAGGAGCTGACAAGCCCGCCGCGCCCGGCACTCCCCGCCTGGTCCGCGCCGCCCGGGACGGAGCTGGGCGCCGCGACGACGGCCGACCGGGTGCTCGCCCGCGGCCCGAACGTCGCCGTCGCGCTCTCGACGATCCGCGCGTTCTCCACCGGCTGCCTGCTGAACGTCGAGGTGGTGCTGCGGCAGGGCGACCTCTCCCCCGAGGTCTTCTGGGACCTCCAGATGTCCCTCTACCCCTTCGCCCGCATCAGGTCGTCGGGCGACCGGCTGCCCGACCGGCTGCTGCGGTTCGGCGTCCGCTACCCCGGCGGCGCCAAGGCCACCACCATCGAGGCGAACGGGCACATCCTGCCCGGACAGGGCCCGCCCGCCGGCCCCCTGCTCTCCTGGCTCCCCGTCGGCGGCGCCATGCGCGGCGGGCATGACCTCGCCGGCAACTCCATGGCCCTGTGGCTGTGGCCGCTGCCCCCGGCCGAGCCCTTCGAGTTCGCCGTCGAATGGCCGCTCGGCGGCATCGGCCTGACCTTCACCGAACTCGACGGCGCCACCGTCGTCTCCGCCGCCCGGCGCTCCGCCCCTTACTGGCCGTGACGCGTGCCCGACAGTCCGCCGCGGGCGGGTACGGCCTCATGGCCGGAGCCCTGACCGGGCCACGGATCGCGGCGCCTATCCAGCGCGCAACCGGCACGGCCCGCGCCGGCGGTCACTTCACGCCGTCGACGAAAGGCTTGGCCACCTCCATCACGGCCTGGCGCGCGGCGGCCGGGTCGAAGACCGGCTCCTGGTAGCCCGGGGCCTCGACGACGCCCCCGCCGGTCGTCGTACCCCTGAAGGTGAACTCGATCGTCTTCTCGCCGGACAGCACCTTGACCAGGATCTCCCGCGTGGGCTTGCGGTCCGGCTCCTTCGGCCTGGTGGTGGCCGACTCCACGGCGAACGCCTTCTCGCCGAGGCCGGAGATCGCCTCGCGGGCCTCGAAGGTCGTGTGGGTCACCTCGTTGCCGATGCCGCCCTGGGCTCGGTAGCGGTCGTACTTCTTGGCGTCGCGGTCGAACTGGAAGGCCGATCCGGTGTCGCCGCCGCCCCAGTCGACCACGCGGGCGGTCAGCTCGCCGCCACGGGCGGTGAACTCCTGACCCGGCTCGTGCTTGACCTGCTCGCGGATGTCCCAGGTGCAGGCCGTCTGCTTGATCCTGCCGTCGTTGGTGCCGACGGACGGTCCTGAGACCTCGGGGAAGAACGCCGACTCGACGTTCTTGACCGTGAGGATCCCGCACGGCCCGTCGATCCTCACCTTGCCGGCGTCCTTGGCCATCTCGGCGGTGACGTGCTCGGCGACCTTGTTCGCCGCGGCCCGCACCTCGTCGCCCGTGGGGTACTTGGCGCCGCTCCTGTTGCTGCCGCCGTACTCGACCTTGATCAGCCAGGGACCCTGCCGGATGTGGACGGCGGCCTTGAGCCCGCTGTGGCCGATCGAACTCTGGCTGTACGACTCGTCGCCGTACTGCAACTGCGTGAGCTCGCCGAACGCGGAGCCGGACGTCCTGCCGTCGACCCGCTTGCCGTCCCGGACGTTGACCCGCCGCTCGTGCGCCTTCTTGTCGTCGGCGAACCGGCGCTTGGCCCGCTCGACGGCGTTCTCACGCTCGCCGCTCCGGGCTTCCACCGAGATGCTCAGGCTGCGGTGGCCGAGGACGCCGCCGCCGACGTCCATCTTGTTGTCGCTCCACGAGCAGGCCGCCCGCTTCTCGCTCTCGGTGGCCGCCCCGGTGGACGCGTCCTTCCCGCCGTACCTGCCGTCGGTGACCAGGCTCTTGCGGAAGGCGTCCGGCACGGCTGCGCAGAGCTGATCGCCGGTGATCGCCCGCAGCTTCACCGGCGCGACCGACGGCGTCGGCTTGCGCTTCAGGGTCGGGAGGCGGTCCTCGCGCTCGAAGGCGCCGGGTGGCCGTCCGCCGTCGTCTGGACGGAGGAGCAGCCAGCCGCCGACCACCGCGCCGATCAGCATGATCACAGCCAGCCCGGCGAGTACGGCGATCAGCGGGCCCTTCCCGCCCCCTCTGGGCGGCGGAGGCCGCCACCCCCCACCGGCCCCGCCCGGCCCGGCCGGTCCCCCGTGCCATCCCCCCGGCCCGGCGTGCCGTCCCCCCGGCGCGCCGCCCGGTCCTCCCGGCCCGGCGTGCCGTCCCCCGGGGCCGCCGCCCGGTCCCCCTGCTCCGGCCGGCGGGAAACCGCCGGGGTGTCCGTGAGGCCCACCGGGCATACCCTGCGCACCGGGGCCCTGTCCGTAGGAGGGCGGGTATGGGGTGGACATCGGGACCTCTCGCGAATCGTTCAGCGGCTGAGCGGTTCGGGCGGTCTCTCGGCCGGCGGGCACGCTCCGCCGTCAACCCCCGCACCGCAGCAGAGCCTACGGACTGCGCGAATGCCGGCGTGTCAGGTGAACACCCGACAAAAGGTGATCGGGGTCAGCGTCCGTCGCGCATGCCGAACAGGAAACGGGTGACCCGGGTGCGCCGTACCAGGAGGTCGTAGGCGGCGACCGTGAGGACCAGGGACGCGGCCACGATCAGCGGATACTTGACGGCGATCGGCGCGTCCAGCCTGACCACCCCGTACGCGACCGCGACCACGATGGGCTGGTGCAGCACGTACAGAGGAAGCACGCCCGCCGCCAGATAGGCGTAGACGCGGCGGCGGGCCCCGCCCCGCGGGCGCGTGGCGGCGGGCCGGGCGGCGGCGCGGCGGTCGAGCAGGCCGAGGATGCCGACCAGCAGGCACCAGCCCGCCGCGCCGTACATGGCACGCGCGACGGCGGCCATGGGGGTCAGGTCGGTGAAGGGGTCGCCGCCGGCGAGCAGGAACATGGGCAGGCCGACCACGGGCAGCGCCAGGCCGACGGCGGCGGCCAGCGGCGCGTCGCGGCGGATCGCGGCGCGGAAGCGGTCGTCGGCCGCGAGCACGAAGCCGTAGCAGAAGAACAGCAGGTACGCCCAGCGGCTCCACCCGGCGTACTCCTGCTCCAGCCCGGCCAGCGCGCTGAGCAGCGACACCGGCACCGCCGCCGCCAGCAGCGCGCCGCGACGCCCGGCGGCGACGGCGGCGAGCCGGTCGCCGATCGCGCGGGCCCGGCCGGCGGGGAACCAGCGCGCCACGGCCGCGAGCATGAGGGCGAACACCAGCAGCAGCAGCATGAACCACAGGTGCCCGGTCTCGAAGTGCTCGCCCTGCAGCACGAAGGGGAACTCGGCCAGGTCGAACCGGGCCTCGAAGAAGCGCGGCAGGAAGGCCAGGTAGGACTCGTGGTAGCCGGGATCGGCGCGCAGCCGCAGCCACTGCGGCACCGGCACGATCGTGAGCGTGCCGAAGACCAGCGGCACGCCCAGCCGCAGCAGCCGCTCGGCGGTGAAGCCCGCCGGACCGCGGCGGCGCAGCGAGTGCCAGGCGCCGAAGCCCGCGATGAGGAAGAGGATCGGCATCGCCCACACCACGCCGAGGGCGGAGACGACGATGGACGCCCCGGTGGTCTCGGCGTTGCGTACGTAGAAGTCGTCGGAGGCGTCGAAGACCAGCGCCGCGTGGAAGAACACCAGCCCGACGACCACCAGCACCCGGATCGAGTCGAGCTCGCTCCGGCGCGCGGGGGATGCGGGGGGCACGGGGGGCACGGGGGGCACGGGGGGCACAGTCTCCCCGTCGGCGGGTGAGGCCGGGCGCGGTTCCACGATCACGTGCCCCGGACCTTCTCGTAGCGGGCGGGCGCCCCTGGCTGCTCGTTCATCCTGTTGCCTCCCTCGGCCCAGAGCTTCCCGCCGGACAGGAAGGCGTCGATCTCGGCCTGTTCCGCCGGCTCGATGGCGCGGTCCGCGCGCCATCGGGCGGCGGTCACGCGCAGGTACGGCCGCGCGGCGGCGACGTCGACGGCGTCCAGGAACGCGCCGAGCATGATCTCCTGCCAGTTCGGCACCGGCGCCTCGGGCACGGCGGTGGTGGCGAGGATGAGCCAGGTGCAGGCGACGTCGGCGCCCGGCGCTCCCCTGGCGGCGTTGGCCCAGTCGACGATGCGCGGCCCGGCGGCGGTGACGATGACGTTGGCGGGATGCAGGTCCAGGTGGAGCAGCCGGTTGCCGGGGCAGCCCCCGGCGCCCTGGAGCCAGCCGGGCGCGCGCACCCGCGCCACCGTGCGCAGCAGCTCGGCGAGGAGCCGGCCGTACGACGCGAGACGGTCGGGGCGCCGCAGCGCCGTCTCCCTCAGGCTCGGGCCCTCCAGGCGCTCCATCAGCAGGTCGGGCCCGTCGGCGTCGAAGACCTCGGGCGTCGGGATCCCGTTCCTGCGGGCGTGGCGCATGATCGACGCCTCCTGCTCCAGGCTGCGTCCGTGCCTGGAACGCTTGACGACCTTGCCCGCGCCCGCCTCGAAGACGAGGCAGTCGTGCCCGGATGCGATCAGGGTGCCCACACGCATATTTGTCAGATTAGTCAGTAAGGATGCCGGGCCGGAATCGACGGCCGTTGACCGCTTTTTGCGGCAACTTGTTGCCACCGGCCATGCCCGCGTTCGTGGCTATCGTGAGAGGGAACATCCGGCGATCGCGTATATCGGATTATTCAAATCCTAATGGTGTGGCATCTGAGGAGGTGACACATTGCTGGTGGTAACCGATCTCGTCAAGCGGTACGGCACGGTGCAAGCCCTCGACGGATTCACACTGAATGTGGCAGCCGGTGAAATCGTGGGACTGGTCGGGCACAATGGTGCGGGCAAGACGACCTTTGTGGAAATCGTCTCCGATTTGATCCGCCCCGACAGCGGTCACGTGACCATTGACGGTAAACCGCCGTCCGCCACGCGCGGCCAGGTCGGCGTCGCACCCCAGCACATCGCCCTCTATCCCTCCGTCACGGTGCGCGAGCACCTGGAGCTGTTCGGCAGGCTCGCCGGGCTGAGGCCGGCGGCGCTGAGCGCGGCCATCGACGACCTCGCCGGCATCCTGCGGCTCTCGGAGATCATGGACAGGCGGACCGGGAAGCTCTCCGGCGGCCAGCAGCGGCGCACCCAGGCCGCGACCGCGCTCGTGCACCGGCCGGCCCTGCTGCTGCTCGACGAGCCGACCGCGGGCGCCGACCTGGAGACGCGGCAGGCGATGCTCGACGTGGTCAAGCAGCGCGCGGGCGAGGGCGCGGCGGTCGTCTACACCACCCACTACCTCCCCGAGCTGACCGAGCTGCAGGCGACGATCGCGGTCGCGCAGAACGGCCGGGTCATCGCCAGGGGCACTTACGAGGACCTGGCCAAGGACCTGCCGGGCGAGGTCCGGGTGACGCTGGAGGACGAGGAGGAGATCTCCGTCTCCACCACCGAGCCCACGGCGACGCTGATCGAGCTGCTCGGCCGCCTCGACCGACCGATCAGCTCGGTCGACGTGCGCCACCCGTCCCTCGACGACCTCTACAGATCCCTGGCGGTCCACGATGCTTGTTGACAGCGTGCCGCGCCCGGCGGGCGCGTTCGACGCGCTCTACCGGATCTCCGCGATGGCCAGGCACAACACGATCATCCGGCTGCGCGACCCGGGCCAGGCGATCAGCTACGTGGTCATGCCGATGGTCCTCATGCTGGTGCTCAAGCCCCTGTACGTGCGGGCGGTCGACGGGGGCGCCACCCAGGTGTCCACCGGACTCATGGTGATGTTCTCGGTGTTCGCGATCTCGCTGGCCGGCAACGCGATCCTGTCCGAGCGCACCTGGCGCACCTGGGACAGGCTGCGCGTGAGCCGGGCCGCGGCCGCCGAGCTGCTGGTGGGCAAGATCCTGCCGATCTTCGCGATCATGGTGGTGCAGCAGGTGCTGCTGCTGACGTACGGGTGCCTGGTCATCGGGCTGCCCGTGCCCAGCGCGCCGCACTACGTGCTGGCGGCGATCCTGATCTGGGCCTTCGCGCTGCTCGCGCTCGGCGCGCTGCTCGCCGCGATCGTGCGCAGCCACGGCGAGCTCAGCGTGATCTGCGACGTGGGCGCGCTGACGCTCAGCTCCCTGGGCGGCGCCCTGGTGCCGCTGAGCCTGATGCCCGAGTGGGCGCAGCTCGTGGCGCCCGCCTCGCCCGGCTACTGGGCGCTGACCCTGATGCAGGCCGCGGTGCGCGGCGACCTGGCGGGCATGCTGCCGTCCGCCGCGATCCTGCTGGCGATCGGCCTGGCGGCGGGCGCGTTCGCGGCCCGGCGGCTGGCCCGCGGCTGGGGCCGCGGCGGGCTGATCTGAGGCGAGTAAGCAATGGCGACTTCAGTGAAGAGGGGCACGTCGAATGGATGAGCACCGACCACCGGGCGCGGGAGACGTGGCGATCGTCGGCATGGCCGGCCGCTTCCCCGGCGCGTCCGACGTCGAGACGTTCTGGCGCAACATCAGCACAGGTGTGGAGTCCTTCACCCGGTTCACCGACGAGGAGCTCTCCGCCGCCGGGGTCGACGCCGCGGTCTACCAGCAACCCAACTACGTCCGGCTACGGCCCGTCCTCGACGACGTGCGTGGCTTCGACGCCGGGTTCTTCGGCTACAACCCGCGCGAGGCGACCCTGGCCGACCCGCAGCAGCGCATCTTCCTGGAATGCGTGTGGGAGGCGCTGGAGTCGGCGGGCTACGCCGCCCCCGAGGGCCGCGGCACCGTGGGCGTCTTCGCCGGCATGAACATCAGCGGCTACCTGCTCACCCGCCTGCGGGCCTTCGCGATGGGCATCGACACCTCCGCCCTGATGATCGGCAACGACAAGGACTCGCTGGCCACGAACGTCTCCTTCCGGCTGGACCTCGGCGGGCCGAGCGTCACCGTGCAGACGTTCTGCTCCACGTCCCTGGTGGCGGTGCACCTGGCGAGCGAGAGCCTGCGCCGCGGCGAGTGCGACATGGCGCTGGCCGGGGGCGTGTCCGTGCGCATCCCCGACCGCACCGGCTACCTGTGGGAGGAAGGCGGGCAGGAGTCGCCCGACGGGCACGTGCGGACCTTCGACGCCGAGGGCCGGGGCAGCATGTTCGGCGACGGAGCGGCGGTCGTGGCGCTGAAGCGGCTGTCGGACGCGGTGGCCGACCGCGACACCGTGCTCGCCGTGATCCGCGCCTCGGCCATCAACAACGACGGCGCCATGAAGTTCAGCTACCTGGCGCCCAGCATCGACGGCCAGCGCCGCTGCGTCTCCGCCGCCCTCGCCAAGGCGGGCGTGGACCCGTCCGACATCTCCTACGTCGAGGCGCACGGCACCGCGACCGAGGTCGGCGACCCCATGGAGGTCGCGGCGCTGACCAGGGCCTTCGGGCCGACGAAGGAGAAGCAGTACTGCGTGCTCGGCTCGATCAAGCCCAACGTCGGCCACCTCGACAGGGCGTCCGGCGTGACCGGCCTGATCAAGGTCGTCCAGTCGCTGCGGAACGAGCTGATCCCCGGCACCCTGCACTACCGCTCCCCGAACCCCGAGATCGACTTCGGCGACAGCCCGTTCCGGGTCACCGCCGGCACCACGCCCTGGCGGCGCACCCCCGACCGGCCGCGCATCGCCGGCATCAGCTCGCTCGGCATGGGCGGCACCAACGCGCACGCCATCGTCACCGAGGCGCCCCTGCCCGCCGAGCGCACCACCCGGTCGCGCCGCTGGCAGATCCTGCCGCTGTCGGCGCGGTCCGCCGCCGCCGCCGAGCAGGCGTGCGCCAGGCTCGCCGGGCGGCTGGCGGACGCGCCGGACGACCTCGGCGACGTCGCGTACACGCTGCAGGTCGGCCGCAAGGTCTTCAACCACCGCCGGTTCGTGGTCGCCGGCTCCACCGGCGAGGCCGCCGGGCGGCTCGCCGACCCGGCCGGGCCGCTGGGACGCAACGACGCGACGACGGGCAGGAAGGTGGGCTTCCTGATCGCCGGGGTGGGCGAGCAGTACCCCGGCATGGTGGCCTCCCTGTACGCCGAGGAGCCCGCCTTCCGCGCCGACGTGGACGAGTGCCTGGCCGTGCTCGGGTTCACCGAGGCCGCGCAACTGTCCGACGTGTTCGTGCCCGCGGAGCGCGACCGGGCGGCCGGCGACCTGGCCGGGCTGCTGGGCAGGGCCGCTCCCGCGCCGGCGTCCACGACGGACGCCCATCTGGTCCAGCCGGCCATCTTCGTCGCGGAGTACGCGCTGGCGCGGCAGCTGATCCGCTGGGGGCTGACGCCGGAGATCATGATCGGCTACAGCCTCGGCGAGTACGTCGCCGCCTGCCTGGCGGGTGTCATGTCCCTGCCCGACGCGGTGCGGCTGGTCGCCCACCGGGCCAGGCTGATCGCCTCGCAGCCCGAGGGCGCGATGCTCGCGATCTCCGCGGACGAGCGCCGGCTGCGCGTCGTGCTGGGCGAGCCGATCATGCGCGACCTGGACGTGGCGGTGCGCACCGGCTCGCAGGTGGTGCTCGCGGGCCCGGCCGAGACCGTGGAGGCGGCGGCCGCGCTGCTGCTGGAGGCGCGGATCGGCCACCGCAGGCTGGAGACCACGCACGCGTACCACTCCCGGATGCTGGCTCCGCTCGCCGAGGAGCTGACCGCCTGGATCAAGGAGAACGTGACGCTGCGCGCGCCCGAGCTGCCCTACGTCAGCAACGTCACCGGCGAGCTCGCCACCGCGGAGCTGGTGGGCGACCCCGGCTACTGGGCCAGGCACATGTGCGAGACGGTCGAGTTCGGCCAGGGGCTCGGCCACGTGCTCGGCGCCGACCTGGCGCTCGCCGAGATCGGCCCCGGGCAGTCGCTGGGCGCGCTGACGCGCGGCCACCCCGGCTGCGACCGCGCCCAGTGGCCGCTGATCGTGACCACCCTGCCGGCCGCCAACGACCCGCAGGACGCCGGCGCGGCGCTGGCCACCGCCGTCGGCAAGCTCTGGCTGACCGGCGTGCCCGTCGACTGGGCCGCGCTGCACGACGACGCGGGCTGGTCGCCCGGCCGGGTGCCGCTGCCGACCTACCCGTTCGAGCACCAGGAGTACTGGCTCGACATCGACGAGAGCGCGCTGGCGAGCGGGACTCCCGCGTTCGACGAGAGCGATCCGACGAGCATCGCCAAGGCGTACCCGAGGCTGCCCGACACCCGCTGGATCCACCTGCCCACCTGGCGGCAGACCACGACGCGGCCGGCCCGCGCCGAGGAGGCCGCCCGCTGGCTGGTCTACACCGACGCGGGGTTCGCCGACACGCTGGCCGCGCCGCTGCTGGCCCACCTGGCGGCGCAGGGCCGCGAGGTCGTGCTGGTGCGGCCGGGCGAGCGCTACGAGAGCGGCCCCGACGGCTTCCGGCTGCGCCCCGGCTCACCGGACGACACCCTGACGGCGCTGCGCGAGCTGGCGGGCCGCGACTGGTTCCCCGAGCGGGTCGTGCACCTGTGGACGGCGGACGACGCCGCGCCGCGCCCCGAGGACCCGCCGACCGAGGAGTGCCTGCGGCGCGGCCTGTACACGCTGGTGGCGCTGGCCCGCGCGGCCGGTGACCTCGGCCTGCCCGGATGGTCGCTGGACATCGTCACGGCGGGCAGCCACCGGGTGCACGCGGGCGAGGCGGTGCACGCCGAGCGCGGCACCCTGCTCGGCCCGACCCGGCTGATCCCGGTGGAGTACCCGAGGGTGCGGACCCGGCTGATCGACCTCGACGCCGGCGGCGGCGCCGCTCTGCTGGCCGAACTGCGGGCCGAGCCCGAGGACCAGGTCGTCGCGCTGCGCGGCGGCCACCGCTGGATCCCCGACTACGAGGCGCTGGACGCCTCGGTGATCGAGGCGGCCGCCCCGGCGGCGAGCGTCCGGCGCGGCGGCGTCTACCTGGTGACCGGCGGTCTCGGCGGCATCGGGCTGGCGATGGCCGAACGGCTGGCCGAGCAGTACCAGGCGCGGCTGGTGCTGCTCGGCCGCACGCCGGTGCCGCCACGCGAGCAGTGGGACGCCATCCTGAGCGCGGAGAGCACCGCGGGCGAGGTCCGCAGGCGGCTGGAGGGCCTGCGCCGGCTGGAGGCGTCCGGCGTCGAGGTGCTCACCGCCGCCGGCGACGTGTCCAAGGTCGAGGACGTGCGCCGCGCGGTCGGCGCCGCGATCGAGCGGTTCGGCGAGCTGAACGGCGTGCTGCACTGCGCCGGGGTGCCGGCGGTCGGGCTGATGCAGTTCAAGACCGTCGCCGACATGGAGCGGGTGCTGGCACCCAAGGTCGGCGGCACCCTCGCCCTGGCGCGGGTGCTGCGCGAGGTGCCGGTGGACTTCCTGGCGCTGTTCTCCTCCACCACCTCGGCCACCGGCGGCGGCGCCGGCCAGGTGGACTACTGCGCGGCCAACGCCTTCCTGGACTCCTTCGCCCTGGCCGGGACCCTGCCCGGCGTGGCGGTCACCTCGATCGACTGGTGCGAGTGGACCTGGAACGGCTGGACCGACGGCCTGGACAACTACGACGAGGGCTCCAAGCAGTACTTCGAGTGGTACCGCGAGAACTTCGGCCTCACCTTCGACCAGGGCTGGCAGACGCTGCTGCGGGTGCTGGCCAGCGGCGAACGGCACGTGGTGGCCTCCACGCAGGACTTCGCCCCCATGGTGGCGATGAGCCGCAAGTCGTCCATCGAGAGCCACCAGGCGACGGTCAAGAAGATCAGGGACGCCTTCGGGCGGCACCCCAGACCCGACCTGTCGACGGCGTACGTGGAGCCGCAGTCGCCCACCGAGGAGACCATCGCCGGTGTCTGGTCCGAGGCGCTCGGCCTGGAGCAGGTCGGCGTGCACGACAACTTCTTCGAGCTGGGCGGCAACTCGCTGCTCGGGATGGAGATCATCGCCGAGGTCAGGCGGGCGCTGGAGCTGTCGTACCTGCCTCCGCACATCCTCTACCAGGCGCCCACCATCGCCTCGCTCGCCGAGGCGGCCCGCGCGGGCCAGGAGTCCGGAGAACCGCCGGCGGAGGAGCGTGAACAGCAGCGATCCCGCATCGCCCAGCGACGCAACATGCTCAGGAGCGGAAGGACCTCATGACTGAAACCGACTACGACTCCGCGGTCGCGCTGATCGGCATGTCCGGCCGCTTCCCCGGCGCCGCGGACGTCGCCGGCCTGTGGCGCAACCTGCTCGCCGGAGTCAAGGGCCTGCGTACGATCACCGACGAGGAGCTGCGGGACGCCGGGGTCGAGCCGGGGATGCTGGCCGACCCGCGCTACGTCCGCGTCGGCGGCCCGCTGGAGGGCCTGGACACCTTCGACGCCACCGTCTTCGGGGTGAACCCGCGCGAGGCCGAGATGATGGACCCGCAGCACCGGTTGTTCCTGGAGTGCTCGTGGGAGGCCCTGGAGAGCGCGGGCTACTGCCCCACCGACGTGCCCGGACAGGTCGCGGTGTTCGGCGGCTGCGGCTTCCCCGACTACATCGTGCAGAACATCCGCCACCTGTCCGCCCAGCCGGGCGGGGCGCTGCTGGCGGCGATCGGCAACGAGCGCGACTCGCTGGCCTCGCTGGTCTCCTACAAGCTGGGCCTGCGCGGGCCGGCCGTGTCGGTGCAGACGTTCTGCTCCACCTCGCTGGTCTCGGTGCACCTGGCCTGCCAGAGCCTGCTGACGTACGAGTGCGACGTCGCGGTGGCGGGCGGCGCGTTCACGCCGCTCCCCCAGCCGTCCGGCTATCTGTACGAGCAGGGCGGCATCATGTCGCCCGACGGGCGGGTGCGCAGCTTCGACGCCGAGGCGAGCGGCACCGTGATGGGCAGCGGCGCGGGCGCGGTCGCGCTCAAGCGCATGTCCGACGCGCTCGCGGACGGCGACGTCATCCACGCGGTGATCCTCGGCTCGGCGTCCAACAACGACGGCCGGCTGCGGGCCGGCTACACGGCGCCCGGCGTGGACGGGCAGGCCGAGGTGATCGAGTCGGCGCTGGGCGTGGCCGGGGTCAAGCCCGAGACCGTCGGCTACGTCGAGTGCCACGCGACGGGCACCATGCTGGGCGACTCCATCGAGCTGGCGGCGATGAACCGGGTGTTCACCCAGGCCGGCGAGACGCCGTGCGTGCTGGGGTCGGTCAAGCCGAGCCTGGGTCACCTGGACCGCGCCTCCGGCGTCACCGGGCTGATGCGGGCGGCGCTCAGTCTCAAGCACGAGCTGCTGCCCGGCACCCCCGGCTACGAGACGCCGAACCCGGCGCTGGCCACCGCGCACGACCGCTTCACCGTACTGAAGGAGCACCGGCCCTGGCCCGCGGGCCCGCACCCGCGCCGCGCCGGGGTCAGCTCGTTCGGGCTCGGCGGCACCAACGCGCACGTGGTGCTGGAGCAGGCGCCGCTCCGGCCGGCGCGGCCTCCCCGGCCGGGCCCTCACCTGCTGGTGTTCTCCGCCGCCGACGACGGCGCGCTGACCGCGCTCACCGAGCGGCTCCGCGACCACCTCGGCTCCGGTGACGGCGAGGACCTCGCGGACGTGGCGTTCACGCTCCAGGTCTCGCGCGGCGGCTTCGCGCGGCGGCGCGCCGTGGTGTGCCGGGATCGTGAGGACGCCGTCGCCGCGCTCGGCGACCCGGAGCGCTGGATCGACGGCAAGACCCAGCGGCGCAACCCCCGGGTGCGGCTGGTCGCGCCGGACTCCGGCGTACCGGAGGAGTGGTGGGCCGAGCTGCACGCGGCGGCCGGCGCGGTGCTGCGCCCCGGCTCCCCCCAGGGCGGGCCGCGCGAGCCGGGACGCGAGGCGGCGCTGGCCGCGCTGGCCGAAGGGCTGCGCGGGATCGGCGTGAACGTGACCGACGACGAGGACGCCACCGAGACGGTCACCGTCGCGCCCGGCGACCGGGCGGACGGTGACGGGGCGGGCTACAGGGCCGGTGACGGGGCCGGCGCGGCCGGGTGGGTGCTCGGCGCCGTGGCGCGGCTCTGGCAGGCCGGTGCCGCCGTCGACTGGGTCAAGCTGCACGGCGGGGCCGGGCGGCGGGTCGAGCTGCCGACCTATCCGTTCCAGCGCCGCCGGTACTGGGTGAACCCGCCGAAGGACCAGGCGCAGGCCCAGGTGGGCACCGGGAAGACATTCGACAGGGCGCGGTGGACGTACCTGCCCGGCTGGCGGCAGCGGCCGCTGTCCGTCGCGGGCCTGGACGAGAGGCTGCGCGAGGCGGGCCCGTGGCTGGTGTTCGCGGCCGACCCGCACGGCGAGGCGCTGGTCGGACGGCTGGTCGAGGCCGGGGCCGAGGTGACGACGGTGCGTCCTGGCGACCGGTTCGAGCAGGACGACGCCGGCGACTTCGCGGTCAGGATCGGCACCGCCGACGACATCGCCGAGCTGATGTACTCGCTGGTGGCCGCCCCGCGCGCGATCGTGCACGGGTTCAGCCTGGCCGCCGAGGAGGCGGGACCGGACGACGACCCGGTGGCGCACTTCGCCGCCGAGCAGCGGCGCGGCTTCTCCTCGGCGCTGGCGCTGGCCAGGGAGCTGATCGACAACACCGGCTCGGCCCCCCGCGCCGAGCTGGTCCTGCTGACCCCCGAGGCGGTGAGCGTGGCCGGGGCCGACCTGCGCCACCCCGAGCACGCCACGCTGGGGGCGCTCGCGCCCAGCCTCGCCCAGGAGAACCCCCGGCTGCGCTGCCGCGCCGTGGACGTGGGCGGCGGCCTCGACCCCGCGGCGGCCGCGGTCCGCATCCTGGCCGCGGCGGTCTGCCCGTACGAGGGACCGGTCGCGATCCGCGGCGACGACACCTGGGTGCGGCACTACGAGCAGTACCCGATCGAGGCGCCCGAGCCGGACCGGCGGCCGTTCCGCGACGGCGACACGGTGCTCATCACCGGCGGCCTCGGCGACGTCGGCCTGGTCCTGTCCCGGCACCTGGCGAGCGCGTACGGCTGCCGCCTGGTCCTCACCGCCCGCAGCGAACTGCCGCCCAGGGAGGGTTGGGACGACCACCTGGCCTCGGCGCCACCGGGCGACCGGACGGCCCGGCACATCCGCAACATCAGGGACCTGGAGGAACGCGGCGCCACCGTGCTCGCCGTCTCGGCCGACGTGGCCGACGAGGACGCGATGCGGGCCGTCGTCGAGCGGGCCGTCGAGCGTTTCGGCGGCATCGACGTGGTGGTGCACGGCGCGGGCGTGCAGGACGGGGCGTACTTCAACTTCGCCCACCTCATGGACCGGCGGCAGTGCGACGCCCACCTGGCCGCCAAGGTGAACGGGTTCCACGTGCTGCAGAAGGTGCTCGGCGACCACTGCCAGGACCGCCGGATCACGCTGTCGTCGATCGCGGCGGTGCTCGGCGGGATGACGCTCGCGCCGTACGCGGCCGCCAACGCCGCGCTGGACGCGTACGTCCGCGCCACCCGCACCGCGGGCGGGGCGCGGTGGGTCACGGTCGACTGGGACACCTGGAACATCGACCCCGACCGGGTCGAGGGGCACAGCGGCGCGGTCATCGACTTCGCGATGGCCCCCGCCGAGGGCGTGGACGTCTTCGAACGGGCGCTGTCGGCCGCCGACCGCGTCGGGCACCTGGTCATCTCCACCGGCTCGCTGGACAGCAGGATCGCGCAGTGGGTCACCGGCGACATCCACGAGGCCGGCGAGGACCTCGACGACCAGGAGCGCCACCCGCGCCCCGAGCTGAACAACCCCTACGTCGAGCCGCAGGAGGGCACCGAGGCCACACTCGCCGAGATCTGGTCGCGGGTGCTCGCCATCGAGCCGATCGGGGCCCTGGACAACTTCTTCGAGCTGGGCGGGCACTCCCTGCTGGCGATCGAGCTGACGACCCGCATCCGCAAGACGCTCAACGCGTCGGTGCCGGTGACCGGGCTCCTGGAGTGCCCGACCGTGCGGCAGCTGGCCGAGCTGCTCGACGCCCGCGACGAAGAGGAGTGACCAGGCGATGAACCGTCCCGACCACCTCCGGGCCCTGCAGGGCTTCGTACGGCGGGAGCTGACCGGCAAGGACGCCTACCTCGACTCGCTGGCCGAGGCGCCGCTGCCGCTGTACGAGCGGTTCGGCGGCACCGGGCTGGCCGGCTGGTGGCTGCCCGAGGAGTACGGCGGGCTCGGCCTCGGCCTGGAGGAGAGCGTCAGGATCACCTCCGAGCTGGCCTACGCCGACGCCGGGGTGGCGTTCACCCTGTTCATCCCGGTGCTCACGACGAGCATGGTGCAGTGGTACGGCAGCGAGGAGCTGCGCAAGGAACACCTCGGCGGGCTGGCCGGCGGCGGCTTCGCCGCCACGCTGGGCAGCGAGCACGCGGCCGGCAGCGAGCTGGCCAGGATCGGCACGACCGCGCGGCGCGAGGGCGACACCGTGGTGCTGGACGGCCAGAAGGCGTTCTCCACCAACACCGCCTTCGCGCGGTTCCTCGTGGTGATCGCCCGCGCCGCCGACGACCCGTCCGGTTACCTGGCGGTGCTGGTGCCGGGCGACGCGCCCGGCGTGACCGTGGAGAAGCGCTGGGACGTGATCGGGCTGCGCTCCTCGGCGACCTACCAGGTGTCGCTGTCCGGCGTCCGGGTCCCGGCGGGCAACGTCCTGCGCGGGAATGGGCTGCGCCTGCTGGAGATCGGCCTGAACGCCAGCCGCATCCTGATCGCCACGACCGCGCTGGGCATCGCCCGCCGCATCCGCGACGTGTGCATGGAGTACGGCAAGTCCAAGTCGGTGAAGGGCGCCCCGCTGACGGCGAACGCGGTGTTCGCCGGCCGGCTCGGCCAGTTCGAGATGCAGATCGAGGTCATGACCAACCAGTGCCTGGCCGCGGCCCGCGCCTACGACGCCATCGCGGCCCGGCCCGACGCCGGCGAGGAGCTCATGCGGGTGGGCACGCTGAAGTCGGCGCTCACCACGAAGATGTTCTGCGGCCAGACCGGCTGGCAGATCGCCTCGGCGGCGTCGGAGATGTTCGGCGGCCTCGGCTACACCCACGAAGCGGTGATCGGCAAACTGCTGCGCGACATGAGGTACGTCTCGATCGTGGAGGGCGGCGACGACGTGCTGCGCGACCTGGTCTTCAGCCGGTACGTGGTGCCGGTGTCGAAGCGGTCGTGACCAGCGCCGCGGCGTAGCCGGGAGCGACGTCCAGCCAGCGGACGGGAACCTGGGAGCCGGGGAGGGAACGCGAGAGCGCGCTCCCTCCCCGGCTCTCGGCGCACGTGCCGGCTTCCGGGCGCACGAGGACGTCGCGCAGCCCGGCCAGCCCGGCCCCGCTCGCCTTGACGTACGCCTCCTTGGCCGTCCACAGCCGGAAGTACTCCGCCAGGCTCGCGCCGGGCCCGGCCGCGCACACCTGGGCGGCCTCCTCGGGCTGGTACATCCGCCGCGCCATCTCCAGATGGTCGAAGTCGTCCCGGACGCGCTCCACGTCGACCCCCACCCTGCCGCCCGGCGCCGCCACCGCGATCAGCGCCCACTCCCCGGAGTGGGACAGATTGAAGTCCGGCACTTCCCCGGAGTGGGACAGGTTGAAGTCGGACCCTTCCCCCCACCCCTCCAGGTTGAAGTCGGACCCTCCCCCCGAGCTCCGCAGGCACGGGCGGCCCGACGCGTCGGTGCCGAAGGCGAGCTGTGCGGCGGGCACGCCGCACAGCTCGCCGAGGACCGCGCGCAGGGCCGCGTGCGCGGCCACGTACCGCCGCCGCGCGAGCGGCTCGGCCAGCGCCGCGGCCTTCTCACGCTCGGCGGCGGACAGGCAGTGCCACCATCCCGGCCGCTCCGGACGGTCCACGTTGACCCGCCAGACCCGCGCGCCCACCGCGCCATCTCCGCCCGAACCGGCCTGCCAGACCCGAGCACCACCGGCCGCGACACCTCCGTCCGGGCCGACCTGCCAAGCCGTGGCACCCACGGCCGCAGCGCCTCCGTCCAGACTGGCCTGCCAAGCCGTGGAACCCACGGCCGCAGCGCCTCCATCCGAACCGACCCGCCGGACCCGCGCGCCCGCGGCCGCGCCGCCTCCGTCCGGACCGGCCCGCCAAGCCGTGGCACCCACCGCCGCGACGCCTCCGTCCGAACCGGCCTGCCAAGCCGTGGCACCCACGGCCGCAGCGCCTCCATCCGGACCGACCCGGTGCGCCTTCACACCCACGGTCGCAGTGCCTCCGCCACGATGCCGCGGGTGCGGGCCGCCTGTTCGAAGACCGCGAAGTGGCCGCCGTCGAAGGGGTGCAGGGCGAACTCGTCCGCGGTCTGGTCCCGCCAGGCCGCCACCTTCGCCGGCGCGACCCGCGGGTCGGCGCCGCTCGGCATCGCCGTGATGGGCACGGCCAGCGGCGGTTCGTCCGTGTAGCGGTAGGTCTCCTTGACGGTGAAGTCGGCCTGCACGGCGGGCAGGATCATCTCCAGCGCCCCCGGGTCGGCCAGCAGCCACTCCGGCGTGCCGCCCAGCTTGCGCAGCAGCGCGACCACCTGCGCCCTGGTCATCTCGCGCACCGGCGGCCCGCCCTCGTAGGTGACGTGCGGGGCGTCGGAGCCGGAGACGAACAGGTGCACGGGCTGCGGACCGCCGCGCCGCCTGATCTCCCTGACCAGTTCGAAGGCCACGATGGCGCCCAGGCTGTGCCCGTACAGGGCGTACCTGTGGCCCGCCGCCGACAGGTCGACGTCGGCGAGCACCGCGTCGGCCAGGTCGGAGACCAGCGGCTCCATCCGCAGGTAGGGCGGCTCCTTGTGCCGGCTCTCCCGTCCGGGCGGCTGCACCGGCTGGACCGCGATCCCCGGCAGCTCGCGCTGCCACAGCCGGAACGCCGACGCCGAGCCGCCCGCGTGCGGCAGGCAGTAGAGCGGCAGCGCGCCGGGCTCCGCGCCGGTCAGGGCGCGGAACGGCAGCCAACTGGTCAGCAGGCCGTCGGTCGTCTCGTCATAGACGGTCATCTCGGTCCCTCACTCGACGATCTCGACTCTCACGTACGCGGGCGGCGGCTGCACCGCGGTCAGGTCGGCCTCCAGCACGACGTGCGCGCCGTCCCTGCTGACCTCGCCGAACCCGGCGAACGCGTACGTGATCTGCATCATGCGGTTGCGGCCGGTCTCCACGAAGTCGGCCCGTACGGCCACGCCCGCGTCCACCGCCAGCCGGAGGATGTGGTTGAGCAGCACCATGCCGACCCCGCGCGACATCACCCGGCACGACATCAGCATCATGCGCAGCCACCAGGCGTCCTCGCCCTTCTCCACCAGGGCCAGGCCGATCTTGCCGTAGCCGCCGAACCTGTCGGTGAGCGAGGCCACCAGGAGCAGGTGGTCCGGCGACTCCCGCAGCGCGTCCAGCTCCTCGTAGGAGTAGGTGCGCCCGGTGGAGTTCAGCTGGTTGGTGCGCACCGTCAGCTCCTCGGCCCGCTGCAGGTCCTCCCTTCTGGCGGGCGCGATGGTGAAGGACATCTCCAGGCCGGCCAGGAACTCCTCGTTCGTGCCGACGAAATCGCCTTCGAGCTCGTCCCTGGCGATCTGGCTGCGGTACATCCCGCGCCGCAACGCCGACTCGTCGGTGACGAAGCGCGGCCGGAACTCCGGCCGCGCCAGCGCCTCGTCGAGCTCCAGGATGTCCACGCAGGTCACCTCGGGGACCCCGTGGGCCACCTCGGCGCGCTCGAACTCCTGGTCGTCGACGAACGCGAAGGCGTCCAGGCCGAGGTTGAGCGCCTTGGCGATGTGCCGGATGGAGTCGGACTTGGGGTTCCAGTTGATCTGCGGATAGAGGAACATCTCCTCCAGCCCGAGGGCGCGCAGCTTCTCCATGGCCGCGTCCCTGTCGTTCTTGCTGGCGACGGAGTGCAGGATGCCCATGCGGTCCAGCTCGTGGATCCGCTCGACGACGGCGGGCCGTACGGTGACGTCGCCGTCCTCCAGGAGCACCCCGTTCCACAGGGTGTTGTCGAGGTCCCACACGATGCACTTGATGCGGCCCTGTTTCGGCTTCTCCGGGAGCGGGGCCGCGGCGGTGGCCGCGGTTGTCACGGACATGTCGTCTTCTCCCTTTCCGCCTGGCCGGCGATGGTGATCCGCTGGATCTCGTTGCTGCCCTCGATGATCTCCATCACCTTGGCGTCGCGGTACAGGCGCGCCACCGGGAAGTCCGGGCTGCACCCGTTGGCGCCGTGGATCTGCACGGCCTCGGCCGCGTGCCGCACGGCGGCCGTGGAGGCGAAGTACTTCGCGATCCAGGTGGCCATGAGCGTCGCCGAGTCGCCGGCGTCCTTCAGGCGGCCGGCCTCGGCGAGCAGCAGCCTGGCCGCCCGCGCGTCGGTCACCATGTCGGACAGCTTGGCCTGGATCAGCGGCAGCTCCCGCAGCGCCGAGCCGCCCACCCTGCGGTGCGCGGCGTACGCGGAGGACGCCTCCAGGCACGCCTGGAGGATGCCCAGCGACCCCGCGGCCACGCTGTAGCGGCCCAGGTCGAGGGTGCCCGTGAGCACCATGCCGGCGGTGAAGCCGCTCGGGCCGAGCAGCGCGTCCGGCCCGAGCACGACGTCGTCGAAGGAGATCTCCGCCAGCATCGAGGCGCGGGTGCCGAGCATGTCGTCGATGGGCTTGACCCGGACCCCCGGCGCGTCCCTGCTCACCAGGAAGGCGCCGATGCTGGCGGCCGTGCGGGCGAACACCAGGAACAGGTCCGCCCGCTGGCCGCCCGTGGTCCACTTCTTGACCCCGTTGAGCACCCAGCCGCCGCCGGACTCGACGGCGGTCGTGGTGATCGCCGAGGTGTCGCTGCCGGCGCCGGGTTCCGACAGGCAGAACGCGCCGAGCACGTCGCCGCTGCCGAGTGCGGGCGTCCACCGTTCGCGCTGGGCGGCGGTGCCCCACCGCTGCACCGTCCACGCCACCATGGTGTGGACGGTGAGGAGGCTGCGCAGGGAGGAGCAGCCGCGCCCCACCTCCTCGTGCACCTCCCCCAGCGTGACCATGTCCATCCCGGCGCCGCCCGAGCCGGGCGGCAGGAAGGGCGCCCACAGGCCCGCCTCGGCGACCCGTTCGATGAGCTCCTCCGGGACGCGGCCCACCCTGTCGTACGCGTCGGCGTACGGGACGACGTGCGTGTCGACGAACGCGCGGGCCGAACGGCGGTCGGTGACCTGCCCGGCGCCCGTCCCGAGGGCCGGCGCCGGGTCGGTGAGCGTCACGCGGCGGCCAGGTCGGCCGAGAGCTTGGCCACCAGGCTCGCCATCGACTCGGCGGTGCGGAAGTTGTCGATCCGCAGCTCCTCGTTGGGGATGGTGAGCTCGAAGGTCTTCTCCACGAACATCACCAGCTCCATCGCGAACAGCGAGTTGACGAAGCCGAGGGCGAAGATGTCCTGCGATGCGTCGATCTCCGCCTGCGGGTAACGCTCGCGGACGAAGGCGAGGATCTGGTCCTTCGCGGTAGCAGACATGGATATGGCTCCCTTTCAGTTCGTTGACGCGTACGTGTAGAAACCCCTGCCGGACTTGCGGCCGTGCAGCCCCGCGTCCGTCATCTGCTTCAGCAGCGGGCAGGGGCGGTACTTGCTGTCGGCGTAGTGCTCGTAGAGCACCTCGACGCTGTAGAGGATCGTGTCGACGCCGATCAGGTCGGCGGTCTCCAGCGGTCCCATGGGGTGGCCGAAGCAGCCGCGGAACACCTCGTCCACCGACGCGGCGTCCGCCACGCCCTCGTGCACGAGGTAGGCCGCCTCGTTCACGGTGAGCATGAGCACCCGGTTGGAGACGAAGCCGGACGAGTCCTTGACGCGCACGGCCTTCTTGCCCATGGCACGCAGCAGGTTCTCGGTGCGCTCGATCGTCTCCGGCGAGGTGTGGAAGCCGGGGATCAGCTCCACGACCGGCTTGGCCGGCACCGGGTTCATGAAGTGCACGCCGATCACCCTGTCGGGGCGGCCGGTGACGGCGGCGACCTTGGTGATCGGGATGGCGGAGGTGTTGACCACGAAGACGGTGCCGGGGCCGCACTCGGCGTCGAGCGTCTCGTACACCTCCCGCTTGACGTCCCAGTTCTCCGTCACGTTCTCGATGACGATCTCCGCCTTGGCCGCGCCGGCGGCCCCGACGGCGGTGGTGATCCTGGACAGCACCTCGTCGGGGTCCAGGGCGGGACCGCCCATGAGGCGGCTCATCCGGGTGTTGCGCGTGATGGCCGCCAGCGCGGCGGCGAGCGTCTCCTCGTCCTTGTCGACGAGCACGACGTCGTGCCCCGTCGCGGCGAGGTTCTGGGCGACGCCGACTCCCATGACGCCGGCGCCGATCACCCCGGTCACAGTCATGTCATCTCCGTTCTGCTCATCGTTTCGCTCCTTGGGTCCGGTGGTCAGCGGCGTCTGCGGGCGGCCGAGGCCTCCAGGCCCGAACGCCGCAGCTGGGCCCGCACCTGGCTGCCGCCGTCGGAGGCGGCCGTGGCCGCGCCCGAGACGAGCGCGTCGACGGTGCGGCTCAGCGCGGCCACGGTCGGCGCCTCGTAGAGGATGTGCGGCGGCAGCTCCGGCAGCTCGAACGCGCGCCGGACCGCGGCCACGATGGCGACGCCGAGCAGCGAGTTGCCGCCCAGTTCGAAGTAGTTGTCCAGCACGCCGACCTGGTCGAGCCGGAGCGACTCGCCCCAGATCGCGGCGATGGCCTCCTCGGTGGCCCCGTCGGGCTCCTGGTAGGACGTGACCAGCTCGGGCCGGGGATGGCGCTCGCCGCCGCCGCCGATGGCGGGAGAGGTGACCGCCTCCAGGGTGAAGCGGGAGCTGCCGGACACCAGCGTGGGGAAGTCCTGCGTGGACACGACGACCCGCGGATCGCCGGTCGACAGCGCCCGCAGCAGCGAACGCCAGCCGTCGGCGAACCCGATCCCGACGCGGGCCCGGTTCTTCCTGAAGAAGTCGCGCAGCGCCTCCTCGTACCCGTCGAGCCCGGCCTCCCAGGCGTTCCACGTCCACTCGCCCCAGCCGACGGACACCACCCGGCGCCCGGTCGCGGCGAGACGGCAGGCGTAGCCGTCCAGGAAGGCGTTGGCGGCGCAGTAGTCCACCTGGCCGGGGCCGCCGCCGGTGGCGGAGGTGATGGAGGAGAACAGCACCAGCAGGTCCAGCTCGACCTCGTCCGGCCGGCCGACGCGCAGCGCCTCGGCCAGCGCCAGCGTGCCGGCGATCTTGGGGGCGAGCACCTCGTCCAGCTCTTCGGGCCGTTTGAACTGCATCAGTCCCATGGCCGGGACGCCTGCGGCGTGCAGCACGCCGTGCAGCGCGCCGAAGCGCTCGGTCGCCGCCTCGACGGCCCGGCGCACGTCCCGGGCGCTCGCGGCGTCGCCGGTGACGACCTCGACCTCCGCTCCCAGCGCGACCAGCTCGGTCACCTGCCGCACCCTGTCGCGCGTGACCTCGTCCGCGGGGCGTTCGCCGGACAGGACGGCGGGCCAGTCGGCTCGCGGTGGCAGGCCGCGCCTGGCCAGCAGTACGAGCTTGGCCCCGTAGTCGCGGGCCAGGTGCCCGGCCAGGCCGAGCGCGATGCCGCCCAGCCCGCCGGTGATCAGGTAGACGCCTCCCCGGCGCAGCCCGGTGGCGTCGGCGGCCGGGCCGGCGGGGAGCGGCGGGGCGGGCATGCGGGCGTAGTCGGGGACGTAACGGCGGCCGTGGCGCAGCGCCACCGTGCGGTCCTCCTGCGGGCGGGCGAGCTCGGCGGCCAGACCGCTGAGGTCGCGCGCGGACGGTCCCGCCGGGAGGTCGATCAGTCGGGTGGTCACTCCGGGGTACTCCAGCGGGATCACCAGAGACGGCCCGAGCAGCGTGGCGCCGGCGGGGTGGGCCACCTCCTCGCCCAGCACCTGCTGGGTCCCGGCTACGGCCACGTCGAGCGACCATTCACCGATACCGGACTCACCGGCCGCCCGGGCAAGCGCGACAAGCGTGTGCAGACCGTACGCGATGTCGGTGTCGCGGACGCCCGTGTCCTGGACGCCGGGCTCGTGCGCCGCAGGCTCCAGGTTCCACAGGTGCAGGACACGCTCCAGGGGCCGTCCTGCCGTGCGCAGGTCGCGCAGTACGGCGAGCATGTCGGCGACGTGGCCCGGCCTGACCGTGTGGCCGTCGGCGGTGGCCGCGTACGCCTCGCCGGGGCGGACCGTCGTGACGGCGGCGCCGGTCCCGCGCAGGGCCGCCAGCACCTCGTCGGCGAGCCCGTCGCGGGTGAAGACCAGCCACGAGCCCGGCGTACGGTCCGCCGGGGCGGGCGGCGCCGTCTGCCGCCACACGGGCAGGTAGAGCCACTCGTCCTCGGGCAGCTTGGGCAGGCTGGTGATGGCCTCGAACAGGTCCTCAGGCTCGGCCGCCCCCCGGTCGATCTCACGCCGGGCGGGCGGGTCGATCCAGTAGCGCTGCCGCTGGAACGGATAGGTGGGCAGCGGGATCCGCCCGGGCAGCCCCGCGAGGTCGGCGCCCTCGACGCGCCCGTGATAGGCGTCCCAGTCGACGGTGACGCCGCCGAGCCAGAGCCGGGCGAGGCAGTCCGCCAGCGCCTCGTCGCCCGGCCTGGTGTCGCTCGCGGCGGGCTGCGTGTGGGTGATCAGGGGCCAGCGCTCCGCCGGGCAGCCCCCCGCGCGCACCAGCGCGCCCAGCGACTGTCCGGGGCCGATCTCGACCAGGGCGAGCTCCGGCTCGGCCAGCAGCGTCTCGATCCCGTCCTGGAACCGTACGGTCGCGCACATGTGCCTAGCCCAGTAACCGGGGTCGCACACCAGCTCGGCGTCGGCCAGGGCGCCGGTCACGTTCGAGACGTACGGGAGCGCCGGCGGGTTGAGCGTGACCTCGGCCTTGATCCACTGGGTCAGCTCGTCGCCCAGCGGCTCCAGCATGCGGGAGTGGAACGCGTGGGTGGTCTCCAGCGGGCGGCACGCGATCCCGGCCCCCCGCAGGTCCGCGGCCAGCGACTCGACCGCGTCCACCGGCCCGGCGACGACGACCGTCCCTGGGCCGTTCACGGCGGCGACGTCGAGCCCGCGCTCCTCCAGCCGGAAACGTCGGCGCGCGGCGTCCGCCGGGAGCGACACCGCCAGCATGGCGCCCGGCGGCAGCCCCGAGATCAGCCGCGCCCGGTGCGTCACCAGGGCGATGGCGTCGGGCAGCGACAGGACTCCCGCGAGGCACGCGGCGACGTACTCGCCGAGGCTGTAACCCAGCATGATCGCGGGCTGCAGACCCCAGGACATCAGAGTCCGCGCCAGCGCGTACTCGACGGCGAACAGCGCGGGCTGCACCACTTCAGTACGCTGCAGCGCCGCGTTCCGCCCCTCCCCACCAGCGGACGCCCGGCCCGGTAGCGCGCCGTTCGAGCCCTCCCCGCCGACCGGCGACCGGTTCGTGAGCGCGCCGTTCGAGCTTGCCCCGCCGGTGGGCGCACGGCCGAGCAAGGTGGCCAGGTCGGCGCCCGCCTCGCGGTCGCCGGTCAGCAGGTCGGCGAGGCCGGCGTCGCCGAGGTCGTTCTCCAGCAGCGCCAGGCACTCGTCCAGCGCGGCGCGGAAGGCGGGTTCGTGCCGGTAGAGGTCGCCGGCCAGGCCGGGGTACTGCTCGCCGACGCCCGCAAGCAGGAAGCCCGTCCGGCGGCCCTGCACGGTCTCCACCCGGCCCAGCAGTCCTTCCCGGCGCGACCCGGTGAGGACGGCCGCGGCGGCGGCGCCGTCGGCGGCGACCAGCGCCCGCCGGTGCTCGAACGTCTTGCGCCCGGCCTGGAGCGTGTAGGCCACGTCGGCCAGCCGCGCGCCCGGCTCGGCGGCCAGGTGCTCGCCGAGCCGCCGCACCGCGGCGTCGGCCGTGGGGGCGTTGCGGGCCGAGACGGGCAGCACCTGGTAGCGGCGGGCCGACGGCCCCGGATCGGGCCGGCGGGGCGGCTCCTCGATGACCATGTGCACGTTGGTGCCTCCCATGCCCAGGGAGTTGAGGCCCGCGATGCGCGGGCGTCCGTCGCGGGTGCGCCACGGGGACAGCTCGGCGTTGACGTAGAACGGGCTGTCGTCGAAGTCGATGTCGGGGTTGGGGCTGGTGTAGTGCAGGCTGGGCGGGATCACGCCCTCGCGGGCCGCGAGCGACGTCTTGATCAGGCCGCTCGCGCCGGCCGCCCGGTCCAGGTGCCCGACGTTGGTCTTCACCGACCCGATGGGGCAGTACCCCTTGTCCCTGGTGGGGCCGAAGGCGCGGGTCAGCGCGGCCACCTCGATCGGGTCGCCCAGCTCGGTGGCCGTGCCGTGCGCCTCGACGTAGCTGATGTCCTCGCCGGTGACGCCCGCGTCGGCCATCGCGTCGGCGATCACCCTGGCCTGGCCGACGACGCTGGGCGCGGTGTAGCCGACCTTGAGCGCGCCGTCGTTGTTCATGGCGGAGCCGCGGATCACCGCCCAGATGTGGTCGCCGTCGCGTACCGCGTCGGGCAGCCGCTTCAGCAGCACGGCCGCCGCGCCGTCGCCGAACATGCTGCCCCTGGCGCGGGCGTCGAAGGCGCGCACGTGCCCGTCCGGCGACTCCTGCCCGCCGGGACCGAACAGGTGGCCCACCCGGTCGGGCACCCGGATCGAGACGCCGCCCGCCAGCGCCAGCTCGCACTCGCCGTCGCGCAGGCTCCGCACCGCCAGGTGGGCGGCGACCAGCGAGGTGGAGCAGAAGGTCTGTACGGCCACGCTCGGGCCGTACAGGTCGAGCAGGTACGAGACGGTCGTGGTCAGGGCGTCCTTGTCGTTGCCCATGATGACCTCGAAGTCGCTGACCTCCTGCTGGCCGCCGCCGAGCAGGTGGTCGGTCATCCGCAGCAGGTAGGTGCTGATGTTGGCGCCGCCGAACACGCCGACGCGGCCCCGGTGCTCGGGCGCGGCGTACCCGGCCTGCTCCAGCGCCTCCCAGCACACCTCCAGGAAGGCGCGCTGCTGCGGATCGTTGATCGCAGCCATCCGAGGGCTCATGCCGAAGAAGGACGCGTCGAAGCCGCTGATGTCGTCCAGCACCGGCCGGGCGGGCACGTACGCGGGGTCCTTGATCTGCTCCGGGTCGGCCCCGGCGGCGAGCAGTTCCTCCTCGGAGAAGAACGTGATGGACTCGACGCCTTCGCGCAGGTTGCGCCAGAACTGGCCGACGTCGGACGCGCCCGGGAAGCGGCCGGCCATGCCGACGATCGCTATCCGCCGGTCGTCGGCGGGCTCGCCCGCGTCGCGGGGAGGCGCCTCGGCGACGCGGAGCGCGGGCCGGGCGGCGGCCGGCTTGTTCGCGCCGCGCTCGTCGAGGATCGCCGCCAGGGTGGCCACGGTCGGCGCCTCGAACAGCGAGACGGTCGGCACCGCGACGCCGAACCGCTTCTTCACCAGCGCGAGCATCTGGAGCGCGACCAGCGAATTGCCGCCCAGGTCGAAGAAGTTGTCCCGGGTGCCCACCGGCTCGACGCCGAGCACCTCCGACCACAGGCCGGCCAGGTCGCGTTCCACCGCGGACAGCGGCGGGGTGTAGGGCTGGGGCAGTTCCGGGCGGGGAAACCGGTCGCCGCTCCCCGCACCCGTTTCGGGGCCGGTGAAGTCGGCGGGCATGGCGTGCGGCAGCCGGTCGTCCAGACCGCCCGCGGCCACCACGAGGCTGGGCCGGGCGGCGGCCAGCAACTCGTCGAAGGCGGCGAGGGCCTGCTCGGCGGTCATGGAGTGGGCGGCCATCGCCGCGCCGAGGCCGCCTTCCACCCGGCCGAGGGTGACCGACCAGGTGTCCCAGGCGGCGCTCAGCCATCGGGTGCGGCGGGAGTGGTTGCGGCGGCCGATCGCGGTCAGCGCGGCGTTGGCGGCCGCGTAGCTCGCGAAGGCGATGCCGCCCAGCACGGCGGAGGTGGACGAGAACAGCAGGCAGAAGCCGGGCACCCGGTCGGCGGGCAGCTCGTCCAGCACCCGCTCCAGGACCAGCGCGCCGCCCACCTTGGCGGCGAAGTGCCGCTCGACGGCTTCGGCGTCCAGGTCGCGCAGCGGGCGGAAGGTGTCCTGGCCGGTGTCGGCGGCGGCGTGCACCACGCCGTCCACCCGCACGTCGCCGTCGAGTATCGCGCGCATGGCGGCGGCGTCCGTCACGTCGACCACCGGGGTGAGCACCTCGGCGCCCAGCTCCCGCAACCGGCGCACCCCCTCCCTGCGGGGGTCGCCGTCCTCCTCGGGCACCCCGCCCCGGCTCGTCAGAATCAGCCGGCCCGCACCGGCCCGGACCAGGTGCTCGGCCACGAGCAACCCGACGTCCCCGAGCCCACCGGTGATCAGATACGTCCCACCCCGGCGAACCGTGAACCCGGTCTGACTGGGCTCCGACGCGAACCCCGCGCCGACCTCCGCGGCTGCGCGCGAGGGCGCCGTAGCGGGCCCGGTCGACCGCGCGGCCGCCGGCCCGGGCTCTCCGTAAGCCTGGCCGGGCTCTTCGGGACCCTGCGCGGGGATCTCGGGGGTGAAGGTGCGGATCAGGCGGTGGCCGTCGCGGTAGGCGGTGAAGACCTCGCCGGAGGGGCGGCGGATCTCGGCGGCGAGGGCGGCGGCGAGCTCGGCGGGGGTCGCGGCCGGGTCGAGGTCCACGGCGGCGCAGTCGAGGTTCAGGTACTCCTGGTTGCCGACCATCGGCAGGGCGGCGGCGGCGGCCTGGGCGGGGTGGGGCACCTCGCCGTCCGTGACGGCCTGGCCGCCCGAGGTGGCCAGGATGATCCGGGCCCCGCCGCCGGAGTCGCCCCAGGCGTCGAGCAGGCGGGCCAGGGGCGGCAGCTCGTCGCGGCCGTCGGCGGAGGGATCTTCCCTGTCGAGGAGTCGCAGGTCCACCAGGACCGTGGGGGCGCCATCGGCCAGCCGTCCCGCCAGCTCGGCATGGCAGGCCGCCGACCCGGGGTCGATGGCGTAACCGTCCGGCGTCTCGGCGAAGGCGTCCGACGAGGTGACGGTCACCACGTCGAGCCCGTCGGCGTCGAGCGTACGGGCCAGAACCCCGGCCACCTCGGCGCGGCCCGCCAGCAGCACGCAGCGGGCAACCTGCACGGCCGGGGGCGGCGACTCCGGCGCGGCCGTCCACCGCGCGGCCATCAACCGCACATGCGGCTCGGACCCATCGCCGGAGACAGCCCCTCGGACGGCGCCTGAAGCGGCACCGGAGGCGACGCCCGAGGCGGGACCGGAGGCGGCACCCGACGCGGTACCGGCGGCAGCGCCCGAGGCGGTACCGGAGGAAACACCCAGGACGCCCGAGGCGGGATCGGCGGCGGTGCGTGTGGCGGCACCAGGGACGGCGGCGTGCGGGGTGGCGGGGCGGTCGGCAGCGGGTGGGTCGACCCAGTAGCGCAGGCGCTGGAAGGGGTAGGTGGGGAGGCCGACCTTGGCGACCGGCCGGTCCTGGCGGTAGCCGGCCCAGTCGACCGGCACGCCCGCCAGCCAGAGCCGCCCCACGGCCTCGGCCAGCACGGCGGTGGCCGGGCGCGGGTCCTGGGCGCCCGGCAGCGTGCCGACGACCAGCGGCCAGCGCTCGCGGGCGCAGTCGCGGTGCCCCCGGGCCATCGCGCCGAGCGACTGGCCGGGCCCGATCTCCAGCAGCGCCGCCTCGTCCTCCTCCCGCAGCAGGGTGGCCAGGACGGCGTCGAACTGGACCGGCGCGCACATGTGCTCGGCCCAGTAGGCGGGGTCGGTGACCTGCTCGGCGGTGGCCAGGGTGCCGGTCACGTTGGACACGTACGGCACGCGAGGCGCGCGCAGCGTCACGTTCTCCGCGATCCACGCCGTGAGCGGCTCGCGGAGAGGCTCCATCATGGCCGAGTGGAAGGCGTGCGTGGTGGCCAGCGGCCGGCACGGCACCGCGTCGGCCTCCAGCAGGGCCCGCACGGCCGCCATGGCGTGCGGTTCGCCCGCCAGCACGGTCAGCTCGGGACCGCTCACGGCGGCGACGTCCACGCCGGCGATCCCGGCCCGCGCCAGGCGCTCGCGGGCCTCGGCGGCCGACAGCGGGACGGCGCTCATCGAGCCTTCGGGCAGCGCGCCGATGAGCCGCGCGCGGTGCGCCACCAGGGCGAGCGCCGACTCCGGCGACAGCACCCCGGCCAGGCACGCGGCGACGTACTCCCCGAGGCTGTAGCCGGCCAGGATGGCGGGCCGGACGCCCCACGACTGCACGAGGGTGGCGAGCGCGTACTCGACCGCGAACAGCGCGGGCTGGAGCACGGCGGTCGGGGTCGCCGCGGCGGCCGGGCCGCGGCCGAGCAGCGCGCCCAGACCGCCGGCCTCGGCGCGCGGGGCCAGCATCTCGGCGAGCGGGTCGGTCCCGCCCATCAGGCCCCGCAGGACGGTGCGGCACTCGTCGAGCGCCTTACGGAAGACGGGCTCGGTGCGGTACAGCTCGGCGGCCATGCCCGGGTACTGCTCGCCGGTCCCGGCGATGAGGAAGGCGACGGGCCGGTCGGCGCGGCTCTCCGCGCGGCCCAGCACCGCCCCGTCGCGGAGGCCTTCGGCGGCCTCGGCGGTGGACGAGGCCACCAGCATCCTGCGGTGGCCGAAGACCTGCCGCCCGCTCTGCAGCGTGTGGGCCACGTCGGCGAGGCGCGTCCCGCCGAGCGGCCCGGCGAGGTGCGCGGCGAGGCGTTCGGTCATCTCGTCGGCGGCGGCGGCCGTGCGGGCCGACCACACCAGCGGTTCGGGGCGCGGCTCCTCCTCCGTCCTCGGGACCAGCGGCGCCTCCTCCAGCACGACGTGCGCGTTGGTGCCGCCGATGCCGAACGCGCTCACCCCGGCCCGGCGGATGTGTCCCGACTCGCGCGGCCAGGCGCGCCGCCGGGTGACCACCTCAAGCCGGGCGTCACCGGCGCCGAGCTGCTGGTTGGGCTCGGTGAGGTTGAGCGTCGGCGGAATCTCGTCGTTGCGCAGCGCGAGCGCCGCCTTGATCAGGTTGGTGACCCCGGCGGCCCGGTCGAGGTGGCCGAGATTGGTCTTGACCGAGCCGATCAGCAGCGACTGCCCGTGGAAGACCTGCTGGAGCGCGGCCAGCTCGGCGGCGTCGCCGAGCGCCGTGCCGGTGCCGTGCGCCTCGACGTAGTCGATGTCGGCGGCCGTCAGGTCGGCGCTCGCCAGCGCCTCGGCCATCACCGCGGCCTGGCCCTGCACGCCGGGCGCGGTGAACCCGGCCTTGCGACCGGCGTCGTTGTTGACCGCCCAGCCGCGCATGACGGCGTAGATCTGGTCGCCGTCGGCGAGCGCGTCCTCCAGCCTGCGCAGCGCGACCACGCCGACGCCGCTGCCGAGCGGGGCGCCGAGTCCGGTCGCGTCGAAGGCGCGGCACTCGCCGTCCGGCGGGGAGATGCCGCCCTGCTGGTAGAGGTAGCCGACGCGCTGCGGCACGCTGACCGCGACGCCTCCGGCCAGGGCGAGGTCGCACTCGAAGCCGGCCAGGCTGGTGGCGGCGGCGCAGACCGCGACCAGCGACGTCGAGCAGTAGCTCTGCACGCCGTAGGTCGGGCCGGACAGCCCCAGCGTGTGCGCCACGCGGGTGGTCAGCGAGTCCTTGTCGTTGGCGAGCCCGAGCGCGAGGTCGCCCATGACCGCGCCGATGCCGCTGGGCAGCAGGTTGTTCTGCATGTACGAGCTGTGCGCGCAGCCGCCGAAGACCCCGATCGAGCCGTCGAAGCGCCGGGGGTCGCAGCCCGCGTCCTCCAGGGCCGCGTGGCTGTGCTCCAGGAACAGCCGGTGCTGCGGGTCGAGGATCTGCGCCTCCTTCGGGCTGAACCCGAAGAAGGCCGCGTCGAACAGCTCGACGTCCTCGATCACCGGCGCGGCCTTCACGTACGCGGGGTCGGCCAGCAGGTCGTCGGGGACGCCGGCGGCGCGCAGCTCGTCGTCGGTGAAGCGGGTGATCCCGGACACGCCGGCCCGGATGGCGGACCACAGCTCGGCGACGTCGGACGCCCCCGGGAAGCGGCCCGACATGCCGACGATGGCGATGTCGGTACCGGAGCTCTCGGCCTCGATGTCGTCGATCACGTCTGCGGACCTCATTTCCGGCCTCATTTCCGGTTACTGGAACGGGCCCGGCGCCGCCGCTGCCCCCGTGCCGAACTCGTGGTGAGCGATTCCTGGCGGCCCCCGCCGCCGTCGAGCGCGGCGGCGAACTCCGCGATGGTCGGGTGCTCGAACAGCAGCGCGGGCGGCACCGGGCGCCCCAGCCGCTGCTCGATCGCGAGCACCATGGCCATGCCGACCAGCGAGTTTCCGCCGAGGTCGAAGAACGGGTCGTGCACGCCGACGCCGTCGATGCCCAGGTAGGCGCCCCACAGCTCGGCCATCTCGGCCTCCGCGGCGGTGCGCGGCGCGGCGAAGTCGGTGCGCAGCTGCGGGCGCGGGAACCGCTCCCCTTCGGGTACGGCGGAGGCGGCGCCGACCAGGTCGTCCAGGTCGAGCATGCCCGTCCAGGCGGCCAGCACCTCGCGCAGCGGCTGTCGCACCGCCATCACGTTGCCGTGGCCGCCTGCCACGATCCGGTCCAGCAGGGCGCAGCCGGCGTCCTCGGCGAAGCCGTACCGGGCGCGGTAGGCGGCCACCCGGTCGGCCAGCCCGCCCGCCGACTTGAGGTTCTCCGACTGCCACACGTCGTGCTGCCAGGGGCCCCAGGCGACCGACACGACCCTGGTCGACGGGGCTGTGGCGGCCAGCGCGTCACCGTACGCGTCCAGGACGGTGTTGGCGGCGCAGTAGTCGCCCTCGCCGATGCCGCCGAACGCGGTGACCGCGGAGGAGTACAGCACGAGCAGTTCCGGGCGTTCGGCGGCCGGGGTCGCGGGGCCGACCAGCTCGGCCAGCGGCCCCATGGCCAGCACCTTGGGCGCGAGCACCCGGCCGGCGTCGGCGACGGTGTGCCGGCTCAGCAGGCCGGCGGCGGGCAGCCCGGCGGCGTGGATCACGCCGGTCAGTGAGCCGAACCGCTCCCTGCCGCGCCGCAGCGCCTCCCTGAGCTGCTCGGGCACCCCGGCGTCGGCGGTGAGCAGCAGCACCTCCGCCCCGCTGGCCTCCAGTTCGGCGACGTCACGCAGGGTCCGCTCGACGCTCTCCGCCCGCTCGCCGCCCGCTTCGCGGTCCAGCGGGGTGCGGCCGACCAGGGCGAGCCGCCGTACGCCCGCGCGGACGAGATGCTTGGCGAGCGCCATGCCCAGCCCGCGCGTCCCGCCCGTGATCAGGTACGAGCCGTCGGCCCGCCACACCGGGGACGCCGGCGGCTCTGCGGTGACCTCGGCCCACGCCCGCACCCAGCGCCGCCCGCGCCGCCACCCGGCCACCGGATCGTCGTCCGCCGCGCCGGAGTCCCACTCGCGAAGCAGCTCACGAGCGACCTGCCCCGCCGCCGTGCCGGCTTCCGGGGTCGGTCCGTGGGCGGGTGTGCCGACGGTTTCGGGGTCGAGGTCGAGGCCTCGCCAGGTCAGGGCGGGGTACTCGTGCCTGGCCGCGCGGCCGAGACCGTGGGCCAGGGCTTGGTGGGGAGCCGGGATGTCGCCGCCGAGGATCTCGGCTGCGCCGCCGGTCACTGTCAGCAGCCGCACTTCCCGCTCGGCGGGCAGGTCGCCGAGTGCCTGGATGGCCAGCATGAGGCTGTCGAAGCCGCGGGCGACGGCTGTCCGCAGCTCCTCGTCGCCGGGGAGGCCGCCGGTCCCGGCGTCCAGGCTCCACAGGTACGCGACGTGCACGGGTCCGTCGGACGGCAGGTCGGCGAAGACGGCCCCGTAGTGGGCGGGGACGGCGGGGTCGAAGGTCAGGCGGCGGCCTTCGCGGCGCGGCGGCCCGTCTCCCGCGACCACCTCGACCACGGAGGCGCCGGCCAGGTCGGCGAGCGCCGCGCCCACACCGCCGGAGTCGGCGAACACGACGAGCGGACCGGTCAGGTCCAGACCGGCCGCGGGCGCTTCCCGGACCGGATCCTGCCGCCAGGAGGGGACGAAGATGTAGTCCGCGGGCTCGGCCCCGTCGCGCCGGTCGTCCGCCCCACCGGACGCGGTGTCCAGGTCGACGTCCGGCCCAGCGGACCCGGCGTACCGATCGGCGTCCGAGCCAGTGGCGGGACCTCGGGCGGCATCCAACTCAGCGGGAGCCCCGTGAGCGGCGTCCGGCCCGGCGGGCGGGACGCCGTTGCGGCTGGTGGCGACTGGGGTGATCTGCTCCGGCCAGAAGCGGGTGCGCTGGAAGGGGTACGTGGGCAGGCTGAGCACGCGGCCCGCGCCGGCGCGGGTGCGTTCCCAGGTGACCTCGGCGCCGAGCTCCCAGAGCCGGGCGCAGGTCCGGAGCAGCTCCTCGTGGGGGTCGCGGGGAGCGCCGCCGGTCCAGCGGGGCGGCAGGGTGCCGAGCACGGCGACGCCGGAGCCGCCGGCCAGGTTCTGCCTGACCAGCCCGCCGAGCGTCTGGCCGGGGCCGAGTTCGACGAACGCGTCCACGTCCTGGTCCACGCAGTGACGCACGCCGTCGGCGAAGCGGACCGTGCTGACGAGCTGGTCGGCCCAGTAGGAGGTGCCGGTGGCCTGCTCGGCGGTGAGCGGCAGGCCGGTGAGGTTGGAGACGACGGGGACGGCCGGCGCCCGCCTCGGCACGGTGTCGAGCACCGCGGCGAGCTTCTCCCTGGCCGGCTGCAGCAGCCTGGAGTGGAAGGCGTGGGCGGAGCGCAGCGCCCGGCAGGCGATGCCCTCCCCGGCCAGGGCGGCCGACGCCGCCTCGATCTCGGCGGGGCTCCCGCTCAGCACGGTCATCGACGGCCCGTTGCCCGCGGCGACGTCCACGTCGATCCCGCCGCTCACGAGCACGGGGACGATGCGCTCCTCGGGCGCGGCGACGGCGATCATCCGCCCGGCGGGCACGGCGTTGATCAGGTGCGCCCGTTCGAGCACGACGTGCAGCGCGTCCTCCAGGGTGAAGACCCCGGCCAGGCACGCGGCCACGTACTCGCCGAGGCTGTAGCCGATGAGCAGGTCCGGGGTGACGCCCCAGTGCCCGAGCAGCCGCGCCAGCGCGTACTCGGCGGTGAAGAGGAAGGGGTGGGCCACCTCGGCGTGGTCCAGGGGGCCGGGAGCCTCGGGCGCCTCGCCGGTGCGGCCGAGCAGGGCGGCGAGATCGCCGGGGGCGGCCGAGGTCTCAGCGAGGAACAGGGGCCGCAGGTCCGTGCCCGAGCGGCGCTGGACCAGCTCGACGCAGCTGTCCACCGCCTCGGCGTACACCGGCTCCTTGGCGTACAGCTCCCGGCCGAGTCCCGCGTACTGGTCGCCGACCCCGGGGAGCAGGAACGCGACGCGGGGCCGGCCCTTCACCCGGTGGCCCCCGCCGCTGTCGGCGGCGGCGCGCAGCCCGCGTACGGCGTCGTCCAGATCGGCGCAGACCAGGGCGCGGCGGTGGTCCAGCTCGGCCCGGCCGGTCTGCAGCGTGTGGGCGAGGTCGGGCACGGTCGCACCGGGGTGGGCGCTCACCCAGTCCGCCAGCCGGGTGGCCTGCTCGCGCAGCGCGGCGGCGCTGCCGGCCGACAGCGGCAGGAGGTGGACGGTGTCGCGCGCCGGCGTCTCGGGCGGGGCGGGCGGGGGCGCCTTCTCCACGATCAGGTGGGCGTTCGTGCCGGACAGCCCGAACGAGCTGACTCCGGCCAGGGCGGGCCCGTCCCCCTGGGGCAACGGCTCCAGGCCGGTGACCGGGCGGATGGCGCCGTTCTCGGGGAAGGCGGCGGCCGGGTTGGTCAGGTGCAGGCTGGGCGGAATCTGCCCATTTTTCAGGATCAGCACTGACTTGATGAGTCCGGCGACCCCCGCCGCGGCCTGGGTGTGCCCGATGTTGGTCTTGATCGCGCCGACGCGCAGCGGCCGGTCGGGCGAGCGGCGGCCGAAGACGTCGTGCAGCGCGGACAGCTCGATGGCGTCCCCGAGTCGGGTGCCGGAGCCGTGCGCCTCCACGTAGGCGACGTCGTCCGGTGAGACGCGGGCGGCGGCGAGCGCGCGGCCGATCACGTCGGCCTGCGCGCGCCGGCTCGGGGCGGTGAGCCCGTTGCTGCGCCCGTCCTGGTTGACCGCCGAGCCGCGCAGCACGGCGTGGATGCGGCGGCCCGCGGCGACGGCGCTGGACAGCCGCTCCAGCACGACCAGGCCGCCGCCCTCGCCCATGACGTAGCCGTCGGCGCTCTCGTCGAAGGTCTTGCACCGGCCGTCGGAGCACATCATCAGACCGGCGCACGCCTGGATGTAGAGGGACGGGTGCATGGTCAGCGAGGCGCCCGCGGCGACGGCCAGGTCGCACTCGCCCCTGCGCAGGCTCTCGGAGGCCAGGTGGACCGCGATGAGCGACGAGGAGCAGGCCGTGTCGACCGTGAGGGTGGGGCCGTTCAGGTCGAGCTGGTACGCGATGCGCCCGGCCGCGACGCTGGGCACCGAGCCCTGGCCCAGGTAGGGGTCGGCGAGCGCGGCGCCGCCCTGCCTCTCGATCTGCAGCCGGCCGTACTGCAGGGTGTCCATGAGCCCGATCATCACGCCGGTGCGGCTGCCGGCCAGCCGCGCGGGCGACAGGCCCGCGTTCTCCAGGCCCTCCCACACCAGCTCCAGCAGCAGGCGCTGGTGGGGGTCCATGCGCAGCGCCTCGCGCGGCGAGAGGCCGAAGAACTCGGCGTCCCAGCCGGTGATGTCGTCCAGGAAGGTGCCGTACCTGGTGTAGACGCCGCCGGGGGTGCGCGGGTCGGGGTGGTAGTAGTCGTCGATGTCCCAGCGGCTCGCCGGCACCTCGCGCACCGCGCTGCGGCCCTCGCTGAGCAGTTCCCAGAGGCCCTCGGCCGTGTCGCCGCCGCCGGGATAGCGGCAGGCCATGCCGACGATCGCGATGGGCTCGTGGGCGCGCTCCTCCGCCTCGGCGAGCCGGCCGCGCGCCTGGGCCAGCTCGACCGTGGCGCGCTTGAGGTAGGCGCGGAGCTTGTCCTCTGTCCCCATCTTTCGTGCCTTTCCGGTCGAGGTGGTCATGGGTCACAGGTCGTTGTCGATCAGGGCGAAGATCTCCTCGTCGGAAGCGGAGTCGATCTTCTCCATGACGCCGCCGACATCGTGCTGTCCGCCGCCGCCGAGCTTGGTGAGCGCGCCCTGGAGGATGGTGGCGAGCCGGTCGCGCATGCTCTCCGCCTCGCCGTTGGCCGCGGCCAGCAGGTCGTCGACCCGTTCCAGGGCGGTGCGCAGGGTGTCCTCGGCCGAGGGCGGCGCCGGGACGAGCACTCCGGCCAGGTACGCCGAGAGCGAGCGGACCGTGGGCTGGTCGAAGACCAGGGTCGCGGGCAGCCGCAGCCCGGTGTCGGTGTTGAGCCGGTTGCGGAGTTCGACGGCCGTCAGTGAGTCGAAGCCGAGCTGGTTGAACGCCTGGTCCACGTCCACCTGGGCGGGGTCGCCGTGGGCGAGCACGGCCGCGACGTGGTCTCGTACGGTGTCGGTGAGCAGTCGCAGCGCCTCGTCCCTGCCCAGCGCCGGCAGCCGGGCCGCCAGCGGGCCCGCGTTCCCGGCCCCGGCTCCCGCCGCACGGCGCGGCACGCGTACGAGGCCGCGCAGCATTCCGGGCAGGTCACCGTTCTCCGCCCGCGCCCGCAGACCGGCGGGATCCCAGCGGGCGGCCACCACTCCGGATTCCGCGTCCGCGAGGGCGGCGTCGAACAGCGCCAGCCCTTCCTCCACCGCGAGCGGGGCGACCCCCGCGCGGGCCAGCCGCGCCTTGTCCGCCGCGCCCATGGCGCCGGTCATGCCGGACTCCACGTCCCAGAGCCCCCAGGCCACGGAGACCGCCGGCAGCCCTGCCGCACGCCTGGCGGCGGCCAAGCCGTCCAGGAAGGCGTTCGCCGCCGCGTAGCTGCCCTGGCCTGCGTTGCCCAGCACCCCGGCGAGCGAGGAGAACAGCACGAAGAACCCCAGATCACGGGTCAGCTCGTGCAGGAACCAGGCCGCGTCCGCCTTCGGCCCCAGCACCCCGCTGATTCGCTCGGGAGTCAGCCCTTCGACCAAGCCGTCGTCCAGCACCCCGGCGGCGTGCACCACACCAGCCAGCGGCCCGGCCGAGGCCACCACGTCAGCGAGCTGCGCACGATCGGACACGTCACAGGCCACCACCCGCACCCGGGCACCGGCCCCTTCCAGCTTCGCCACCAGCTCCGTCGCGCCCTCGGCCCGAGGACCACGCCGCGACACCAGCACCAGATCCCGCACCCCGTGCAGTTCGACCAGCCGCAGCGCCACCAGCGCCCCCAGCCCACCGGTGCCACCGGTCACCAGCACCGCACCCGACCTGACGGAAGAAGCCCCGCCGGACGCCGCACCAGCCATCACGGAAGAAACCCCAGCGGACGCCGCAGCGAGCAGCCGGTCGGAGGCCGACGCAGGCGTCCGGCCGGAGGCCGTCGCAGAGGCCTGGTCGGAGGCTGGAACAGGGGTCTGGTCGGAAGCTGGGGCGGAGGTCTGATCGGGAGTGGCGGAAGTGGTGGGTGTCGGGCGGCGGGTCAGGCGAGGGGCCAGGATCTGTCCGTCGACCACCCGTACCTGGGGCTCGCCAGAAGCCAGGACCGCGTCCCAGCCGGAGAACCCCTCCGGCACCTCCGCCAGCACGAACCGGCCCGGCTGCTCACTCTGCGCCGACCGCACCAGCCCCCACACCGCCGCACCGGCCACATCCCCCGGCTGCGTCGCGAACACGACCGGCGACGCCCCGGCACCCTTCACCGCCGCAAGCACGCGCGAGGTCAGCTCCCGAACCGCCACCGGAACGTCCGCCGACCCGCTCACACACCACACCACCTCCGGCTCCACCGAGCCAGGCGCGGCGGGAGCCGCCTCGGCCCACTCCACCCCGTACAGCGGCAGACCGGTCGAGGCGGACGGGCGGACGTCGGCGGGTCGTGCGCGCAGTGCGCCGATGGACAGGACCGGCGCGCCGTCGGTGTCGGCCACCTCGACGACGGCGTCCTCGCCGGTGGTCGTGAGGCGTACGCGCAGCGCGGCGGACTCGGAGGCGTGCAGGCGGACGTCACCGAACGCGAACGGCAGCCGCAACTCGTCGTCCTCCACGGCCAGCACGAGGGGGTGGAAGGACGCGTCCAGCAGGGCGGGATGGACGCCGAAGCCGGTCACGTCCACGCCCTCCGGCGCCACCACCTCCGCGAACAGCTCCTCACCACGACGCCACAACGCCCGCAACCCCTGGAACGCCGCACCGTACTCGTAACCCCGCTCCCCCAGCCGCTCGTAACCCCCCTCGACCTCCACCACCACCGCGTCGACGGGTGGCCACACCCCGGCCCACTCGCACGCACCACGGCCCGGGACGTCCCCGGCGAGCACACCGGAGGCGTGGCGGGTCCAGGCGTCGTCCTCGTCGCCGGTGCGGGAGTAGACGGCGATCTGGCGCCGTCCCGCGTCCGGGGGGTCGACGGTGATCTGTACGGTGACCGCGCCCTGCTCGGGAAGGAACAGCGGAGCCTCGATGACCAGTTCGTCGAGCCGGGCGCAGCCCGCCTGGGCGCCGGCTTCCAGGGCCAGGTCGGCGAAGGCGGCGCCGGGAAGCAGTACGCGGCCCGCGACCGCGTGGCCCGCCAGCCAGGGAGCGCCGCGCAGGGAGATCCGGCCGGTGAGCACGTAGCCGTCCCCGGCCACCGGCACGACGGCGTCGAGCAGCGGGTGGCGGGAGCCGTCGATGCCCGCGCCGGACACGGGGCCGGTCTGGTCGCCGGTGAGCCAGAACCTGCGCCGGGCGAAGGCGTAGGTCGGCGGCTCGTGGCGGGGACGCGGCGCGGAGGGCAGCGCGTCGCTCCAGGAGACCTTGGCGCCGAGCACCCAGGCGTGGGCCAGCGCCGTGAGGAAGCGGCGACGGTCGCCCGTGTCGCGCCGCAGCGTGTGGCAGACGCCCGCGGGCACGCCGGCGGCCTCGCAGATGGCCTCGGTGTCGGGGCCCAGCACCGGATGCGGGCTGACCTCGACGAACAGCGGGGTGCCCGCTCCGGCGACGGCACTGACGGCCTGCTCGAACCGTACCGGGTTGCGCAGGTTGTCGTACCAGTAGCGGGTGGTCAGCTCGGCCGGGTCGATGAACGCGCCGGCGAGGGCGGAGCAGAAGCGGACGTCGGCGGCGCGCGGCCGCACGTCGCGCAGCGCGGCCATCAGCTCGTCGCGCAGCGCCTCGACGTGCGGGGTGTGGGAGGCGTAGTCGACCGCGATGCGGCGCACCCGCACGGTGTTCTCGCACGTGGCGGCGAACTCCTCCAGGGCGGCGACCTCTCCTGCCACCACCGAGCCGGTGGGGCTGCTGTGCACGGCCACCCACAGCCGGTCCGCCCACGGTTCGATCCGCTCCTGGGCCCTGGCCGCGGGCAGCGCCACGGCGAGCATGCCGCCGGTGCCGCCGAGCCGGGTCAGCACCTGGCTGCGCAGGGCCACGACCTTGGCGGCGTCCTCCAGCGAGAGCGCGCCCGCGACGTACGCGGCGGCGATCTCGCCCTGGGAGTGGCCGAGCACCGCGGACGGCCGCACGCCGAGGGAGCGCCACAGCTCGGCCAGCGCGACCATGACCGCGAACAGGACGGGCTGGATCACGTCGGTGCCGTCCAGGGACCGCGCGCCGGGCGCGCCGCGCAGCACGTCCTCGACCGACCAGCCGGTGTGCGGGCGCAGCGCCTCCTCGCAGCGGCGGAGGGCGGCCCGGAACGTCTCGTCCTCGTCCAGCAGGTCCACGGCCATGCCCGCCCACTGCGAGCCCTGACCGGGGAACACGAACACCGGCTGGACGTTGGGCGCCGCGACCCCGCTCACCACCGCGGCGTCGGACCCGCCTTCCGCCAGCGCGGCCAGCCCCGCCAGCAACTCCCGCCGGTCCCCGGCCACGATCACGGCTCGGTGCTCGAAGCTCGCGCGCCGGGCCAGCGCCCGGCCCGCGCCTGGCAGGTCCCGGTCAGAAGCGCTTTCCGCGTACGCGACCAGCCGCGCGGCCTGTGCCCGCAGTGACTCCGCCGACCTGGCGGACACCGGCCACACGAGCGGACCATCGCCGGCCGGCACCTCCGGCTCGGCCGGCGCGCCCTCCAGGATCACGTGCGCGTTCGTACCGCTGACCCCGAACGAGGAGACCCCGGCCCGCAACGGACGCTCGCCCGGCACCTCCACCGCCTGGGTCAGCAGCCGCACCCCACCGGACTCCCAGTCCACGTGCGGGGTCGGCTCCTTGACGTGCAGCGTCGGCGGCATCGTCCGGTGCTCCAGCGCTTTCACCATCTTGATCACACCGGCCACCCCTGCTGCTGCCTGGGTGTGACCGATGTTCGACTTCAACGAGCCCAGCCACACCGGCCGCTCGGCCGGACGTCCACGCCCGTACGTGGCCAGCAACGCCTGCGCCTCGATCGGGTCGCCCAACGTCGTGCCGGTGCCGTGCGCCTCCACGACGTCGACGTCCCGCGTATCCAGCAACGCGTCGGCCAGCGCCTGACGGATCACCCGCTCCTGGGCCGGACCGCTCGGCGCCGTCATCCCGTTGGAGGCGCCGTCCTGGTTCACCGCCGAACCCCGCACCACCGCCAGGATCCGCCGGCCGTTGCGCCGCGCCTCCGACAACCGCTCCAGCACCAGCACCCCGACACCCTCCGCCCACGCCGCACCATCGGCGGTCGAGGAGAAGGACTTGCAGCGGCCGTCGGGGGCCAGCGCGCGCTGGCGCGAGAACTCCACGAACGGCGCGGGGGTCGCCATCACCGACACGCCGCCCGCCAGGGCCATCGAGCACTCGCCGCGTCGCAGGGCCTGCACCGCCAGGTGCAGCGCGACCAGAGAGGAGGAGCAGGCGGTGTCGGTGGTGAGGGCCGGGCCCTCCAGGCCGAGAGTGTAGGAGACGCGGCCCGCCAGGACGCTGGACGCGCTGGAGGTGAACAGAGTGCCTTCGACCGACTCCGGCGCCTTGTGCAGGAATCGGGTGGAGTAGTGCTCGTACATACTGCCGGCGTAGACGCCGGTACGGCTGCCCCGCAGCGTCACCGGATCGATCCCCGCCCGCTCCAACGCCTCCCAGCACGACTCCAAGAACAACCGATGCTGCGGATCCGTCGCCAACGCACTACGCGGACTCATCCCGAAGAACGCCGCATCGAACTCACCCGCGTCATACACGAACCCCCCATGACGCGTATACGACTTCCCCACCACCTCCGGATCCGGATCGAACAACCCCTCCAGATCCCACCCCCGATCCACCGGAAACTCCCCGATCGCATCCCCCCCGGACGCCACCAGATCCCACAACTCCTCCGGACCACCCACCCCACCCGGAAAACGACACGCCATCCCCACGATCGCCACCGGCTCATGCCTGCGCCCCTGATCCTCAGCCAGCCGCTGACGCGTCTCCGCCAGCTCGACGGTCGCGCGCCTCAGGTAATCGCGAAGCTTCTGCTCGTTCTCCATCGCTCCGGCCCTTCCAGTCACAGGTCGTTGTCGATGAGGGCGAAGATCTCCTCATCAGAGGCGTCGTCGATCTTGTCCACCACCGTGTCGGGGCGGCCGCCGTCCGGTTCGGTGCCGAAGCGGGCCAGGCCGCTCTTCAGCACGGCGACGAGCTTGCCGCGGATGATCTCGCTGTCGTCCTTGGCGGTGGTGAGCATCGACCCCACGTGCTCCAGGGCGCCGCGCAGCATGTCCTCGGGCGACGGCTGCGTGGGAGCCAGCGCGTCGAACAGGTGCTGCGCCAGCACCCGCACGGTCGGGTGGTCGAAGACGAGGGTCGCGGGCAGCCGCAGCCCGGTGTCGGTGTTGAGCCGGTTGCGGAGTTCGACGGCGGTCAGTGAGTCGAAGCCGAGCTGGTTGAAGGCCCGGTCGATGCCGACCTTGTCCGCGCTGCCGTGGGCGAGCACGGCCGCGACGTGGTCGCGTACGGTGTCGGTGAGCAGGCGCAGCGCCTCGTCCCGGTTCAGCTCCGACAGCCGGGACACCAGCGACCCCGCGCCCTCGGCCCGTCCGGCGGCGCGGCGTGGCACGCGGACGAGGCCGCGCAGCATTCCCGGCAGCGTGTCGTTCTCCGCCCGTGCCCGCAGCCCCGCCATGTCCCAGCGGGCCGCCACCACCACCGGATCGACATCGCCGGCCAGGGCCGCGTCGAACAACGCCAGCCCTTCCTCCACCGCGAGCGGCGCGATCCCCGCGCGGGCCAGCCGCGCCTTGTCCGCCTCCGCCAGAACACCCGTCATCCCGGACTCCACGTCCCAGAGCCCCCAGGCCACGGAGACCGCCGGCAGCCCGGCCGCACGCCGGGCAACCGCCAGCCCGTCCAGGAACGCGTTCGCCGCCGCGTAATTGCCCTGGCCCGCGTTGCCCAGCACTCCGGCCAGCGAGGAGAACAGCACGAAGAACCCCAGATCCCGGGTCAGCTCGTGCAGGAACCAGGCGGCGTCCGCCTTCGGCCCCAGCACCCCGCTGATCCGCTCGGGGGTCAGCCCCTCCACCAGCCCGTCGTCCAGCACCCCGGCGACATGCACCACGCCAGCCAGCGAACCGGCCGACGTCACCACGTCCATGAGTTGCGCGCGGTCGGACACGTCGCAGGCCATCACCCGCACCCGGGCACCGGCTTCTTCCAGCTTGGCCACCAGTTCCGCCGCGCCCTCGGCCCGAGGTCCACGCCGAGACACCAGCACCAGATCCCGCACCCCGTGCAGCTCCACCAGCCGCAGCGCCACCAGAGCACCAAGTCCCCCGGTCCCACCGGTCACCAGCACCGCACCAGACCTGGAGGTGGCGGAAGGAGTGGTCGTGGGGCGGCGGGTCAGGCGAGGGGCCAGGATCTGCCCGTCGATCACCCGTACCTGGGGCTCGCCCGAAGCCAGCACCGCGTCCCAGCCGGAGAACCCTTCCGGCACCTCCGCCAGCACGAACCGGCCCGGCTGCTCACTCTGCGCCGACCGCACCAGCCCCCACACCGCCGCACCGGCCACATCCCCCGGCCGCGTCGCGAACACGACCGGCGACGCCCCGGCCTGCTTCACCGCCGCAAGCACACGCGAGGTCAGCTCACGCACCGCCACCGGAACGTCCGCCGACCCGCTCACACACCACACCACCTCCGGCTCCACCGAGCCCGGCGCGGCGGGAGCCACCTCGGCCCACTCCACCCCGTACAGCGGCAGACCGGCCGTGGCGAGCGACTCGGCCGGCACCGGGCGGGCTCGCAGAGAGTCCAGCGAGAACACCGGACGCCCCGAGGGACCGGCCGCCTCGATGGCGCACCCGTCAGGACCGGTCCTGGTCAGGCGGACCCGCAGCGTGCCCGCCCCCGCCTCGTACAGCCGCAGGCCGCGCAGCTCGAAGGGCAGGCGCAGCTCGTCGGCGGGGTCGGCGACGAGCAGCGGGTGGAACACGGCGTCGAACAGGGCGGGGTGGATGCCGAAGCCGGTCACGTCCACGCCCTCCGGCGCCACCACCTCCGCGAACAACTCCTCACCACGACGCCACAACGCCCGCAACCCCTGGAACGCCGCACCGTACTCGTAACCCCGCTCCCCCAGCCGCTCATAACCCCCCTCGACCTCCACCACCACCGCGTCCACCGGCGGCCACACCCCGGCCCACTCGCCCACACCCGAACCCACGGCACCCTCGGCCAGCGAGCCGGACGCGTGCCGGGTCCAGCCGGTCTCGGGGTCGTCGACCGGCCGCGAGTGGACGCGCACCGGCCGGGCGCCCGAGGAGTCAGGAGGGTCCACGACGACCTGGACCGTGATCGGGCCGTGCCGCGGCAGCACCAGCGGAGCCTCGAACATCAGCTCCTCGACCAGATCGGACCCGGTCCTCGTGGCGGCTTCCAGGACCAGGTCGGCCAGCGCGGTGCCGGGCAGCACCACGGCGCCCGCCACCGCGTGGTCGGCGAGCCAGGGCGCGCCGTTGATCGACAGGCTGCCGGTGAGCACGACCGGCCCGTCCCCGGCGAGGTCGAGCTCGGCTCCCAGCAGGGGGTGGGCGACCTCGCGCAGGCCGACGGCGGACAGGTTCGCGGCGCGGGCGGGCGGGCCGAGCCAGTAACGCTCGCGCTCGAAGGCGTAGGTCGGCAGGTCGACCCGGTTCCCGCCGGGGAGCAGCGCGGGCCAGTCGACGGACGCTCCGGCGGCCCAGGCGCCGGCCAGACACGCGGCCAGCGCGTCGGGCTCGGCGCGGTCGCGGCGGTGCAGGGCGAGGATCGAGGCGTCCTCGCCGGTGACGCAGTCGTGCGCCATGCCGGCGAGCACGGCCTGCGGCCCGACCTCCAGGAAGAGGTTGACCCCCTGCTCCTCCAGCCGGGCGATCATCGGGTGGAACATGACGGGCTGCCTGATCTGGCTCAGCCAGTATTCGGGGCTGGTCCACGGGGTGTCGAGGAGGCCGGTCACGGACGCGATCCGGGGCTTGCCGAACGTCACCGTGTCCAGCTCGGCGGCGAACCCGCCGACCATCGGTTCCATCAGCGGGGAGTGGAAGGCGTGGCTGACGGTCAGCCGCCGGATGCGCCGGCCGCGCTCGCGCCAGTGGGCGGCGACCGCGAGACACGTCTCCTCGTCGCCGGAGATCACCACGCTGTCCGGCCCGTTGACGGCGGCGATGCCGGCCTTGTCGTCGAGCCCGGCCAGGGTGAGCCGGACCTCGTCCGGCGTGGCGGCGATCGCGATCATGGCGCCGGGCTCGCGCAGCCCGTGCATCAGCCGGGCGCGGGCGGCGATCAGGCGGGCGGCGTCCGGCAGCGACCAGATCCCGGCGACGTGGGCGGCGGCGAACTCGCCGACGGAGTGCCCGGCGACGTACGCGGGGGCGAGCCCGAGTGACTCCAGCAGCCGGAAGGCGGCGACCTCGAAGGCGAACAGGGCCGGCTGGGTGTAGAGGGTCTCGTCGAGCAGGGCGGCTTCCGGGGTGCCTGGCCCGGCCCACATGACCTCGCGCAGCGGCCGGTCCAGGTGGGGGTCGAGGGCGGCGCACGCCTCGTCCAGGGCCGCGGCGAACACCGGCGAGGCGGCGGCCAGCTCCCGGCCCATGCCGGGCCGCTGCCCGCCCTGCCCGGTGAACAGGAAGGCCGTGCGGGTGTGCTCGGCCGCCACGCCGGTGACCACCTCGGCCACGGGCCGCCCGTGCAAGTGGTCGCCGAGATGGGCGACCAGGGTCTCGTGGTCGCGGCCGAGCACGACCGCGCGGTGCGGGTGCGCGGTCCGGGTGGTGACCAGGGAGTGTGCCACGTCGGCGGGGTCGGGGCGGTCCTGCGCCGTGACGTGGCGGTGCAGCCGCTCGGCCTGCGCGCGCACGCCCTGGGCGGTGTGGCCGCTGACGGCCCAGGCTAGCGGGCCGGTGAAGACGCGCTCGGGGCGGGCTTCGGGCAGGGGCGCGGCCTCGGGGACGTACTCCTCGATGATGGCGTGCGCGTTGGTGCCGCTGATGCCGAAGGAGGAGACGCCCGCCCGGCGGGGGTGCTCGCCGCGCGGCCACTCGCGGGCCTCGGTGAGCAGCCGTACGCCGCCCGCGGACCAGTCGGCGTGCGGCGTCGGCTCCTCGACGTGGAGGGTACGGGGCAGCGTCCCGTGCCGCATGGCCTGCACCATCTTGATCACACCGGCCACCCCGGCAGCCGCCTGGGTGTGACCGATGTTCGACTTCAGCGAGCCCAGCCACACCGGCCGCTCAGCCGGACGACCACGCCCGTACGTGGCCAGCAACGCCTGAGCCTCGATCGGGTCGCCCAACGTCGTGCCGGTGCCGTGCGCCTCCACGACGTCGATGTCCCGCGTGTCCAGCAACGCGTCGGCCAGCGCCTGACGGATCACCCGCTCCTGGGCCGGGCCGCTCGGCGCCGTCATCCCGTTGGAGGCGCCGTCCTGGTTCACCGCCGAACCCCGCACCACCGCCAGGATCCGCCGGCCGTTGCGCCGCGCCTCCGACAACCGCTCCAGCACCAGCACCCCGACACCCTCCGCCCACGCCGCACCATCGGCAGTGGAGGAGAACGGCTTGCAGCGGCCGTCGGGAGCCAGCGCGCGCTGGCGCGAGAACTCCACGAAGGCGTCAGGTGAGGCCAGCAGGGTGACGCCGCCCGCGAGGGCCAGCGTGCACTCCTCCGCCCGCAGGGCCCGCACGGCCAGGTGCAGGGTGACCAGGGAGGAGGAGCAGGCGGTGTCGACGGTGAGCGAGGGGCCTTCGAGCCCGAGGGTGTAGGAGACCCGCCCGGACAGCACGCTGGGCGTGCTCGCCGACAGCAGCACCCCCTCCAGTGCCGGAGGAACCGCGCCGTGCACGTAGCGGGAGGAGTAGTCGTTGAACATGTTGCCGGCGTAGACGCCGGTACGGCTGCCCCGCAGCGTCACCGGATCGATCCCCGCCCGCTCCAACGCCTCCCAGCACGACTCCAGGAACAACCGATGCTGCGGATCCGTCGCCAACGCACTACGCGGACTCATCCCGAAGAACGCCGCATCGAACTCACCCGCGTCATACACGAACCCCCCATGACGCGTATACGACTTCCCCACCACCTCCGGATCCGGATCGAACAACCCCTCCAGATCCCACCCCCGATCCACCGGAAACTCCCCGATCGCATCCCCCCCAGACGCCACCAGATCCCACAACTCCTCCGGACCACCCACCCCACCCGGAAAACGACACGCCATCCCCACGATCGCCACCGGCTCATGCCTGCGCCCCTGATCCTCAGCCAGCCGCTGACGCGTCTCCGCCAGCTCGACGGTGACCTTCTTCAGATAGGCGCGAAGCTTGTCCTCATTCGCCATGGTCCAGCCCTTCCTGTGGCGATCTCAGAGGAGATGTCATCGTTCGGTTGTCGATCAAGGCGAAGATCTCCTCGTCGGAGGCGGACACGATCTCCTCCGCGGCGCCGTTGGACCTGGTGGGCGCGGCGGCCAGCGTGTCCGCCGGGGTCGCGCCGATCCTGGTGAGAGCGCTCTGCAGAATGGCGACGAGCCGGTCGCGTACGGCGTCCGCCTCGCCGTTGGCGGCGAGCATCACGGATTCGGCCTGGTCCACCGCCGTCCGCAGGGCGTCCTCGGCGGAGGGCGTCTCGGGGGCCAGCGTGCGGAACAGGTACTCGGCGAGCGAGCGGACCGTGGGGTGGTCGAAGACCAGCGTGGACGGCAGCCGCAGCCCGGTGCCCGTGGTGAGGCGGTTGCGGAGTTCGACGGCGGTCAGGGAGTCGAAGCCGAGCTCGTTGAAGGCCCGGTCCACGTCGATCGAGTCCGCGCCGCCGTACGCGAGGACGGCGGCGACGTGCGAGCGGACCAGCTCGGTGAGGTGGGTCAGCGCGCCGGCCTCACCCAGCGCGGCGAGACGCTCGGTCAGCTCGGCCGGTCCCGCCGAGGGCTGGGCCTCGGCCCCGGCCGCCGCCCGTCGGGGCATGCGGACCAGGCCGCGCAGCACACTCGGCAGCTCCTCGCTCTCCGCGCGTGCCCTCAGTCCCGCCATGTCCCAGCGGGCCGCCACCACCACCGGATCGACGTCACCGGCCAGGACCGCGTCGAACAACGCCAGCCCTTCCTCCACCGGCAGCGGGGCGATCCCCGCGCGGGCCAGCCGCGCCCGATCGGCCTCGCCCATGGCGCCGCTCATGCCGGACTCGACATCCCAGAGCCCCCACGCCACCGACACCGCCGGCAGCCCCGCCGCACGCCTGGCGACCGCCAGCCCGTCCAGGAACGCGTTCGCCGCCGCGTAATTGCCCTGGCCCGCGTTGCCGACCACCCCGGCCAGCGACGAGAACAGCACGAAGAAGCCCGGCTCGGAGGACCCGGTCAGTTCGTGCAGGAACCAGGCGGCGTCCGCCTTCGGCCCCAGCACCCCGGCCACCCGCTCCGGAGTCAACCCCTCCACCAGGCCGTCGTCCAGCACCCCGGCGACATGCACCACACCGGCCAGCGGACCAGCCGACGTCACCACGTCCGCCAGCTGCGCGTGATCGGACACGTCACAGGCGGCCACCCGCACCCGGGCGCCGGCCTCCTCCAGCTCCGCCACCAGCCCGGCCGCGCCCGAAGCCTCAAGCCCACGCCGCGACAGGAGAACCAGGTCCCGCACCCCGTGCCGCGCCACCAGCCGACGCGCCACCAGAGCACCAAGCCCTCCGGTCCCCCCGGTCACCAGCACCGCACCAGCCACCTCAGCGGGCTCGGAGACGGCGGGAGCGGTGGCTGCCGGGCGGCGCACCAGGCGGGGGACGAGGACGGTGTCGTCGCGGCCAGCGATCTCGGTCTCGCCCGCGGCCACGGCGGCGGCCAGCAGCCCCCAGGCGGAGAACTTCTCGGGCACGTCGGCCAGCACGAACCGGCCCGGCTGCTCGCTCTGGGCCGCCCGCACCAGCCCTCGCACCGCCGCGCTCGCCGGGTCATCACCCCGGGTGAGGCAGACCAGCCGCGACCCGGCGAACCGCTCGTCGCCGAGCCAGCCCTGGACGAGGTCGAGTGCCTGGCCCACCGCGTCGTGCGCGGAGTACGGCAGGTCGCCGGGGTCGGCCTGGCAGGGGGCCAGGACCAGGTCGGGGACGCCGGCCGCGCTCATCTCGGCCAGTGACGCGAGGTCGTAGTAGCGGGGCGGCTCGATCCCGGCCGCCGCCAGCTCGGCGCCGATCTCGTCGGTCAGCTCGTCGGAACCGGCCAGCGCCCAGCGCAGCTCGGACACCCCGGCGACGACCGGCTCGACCCACTCGACGACGTGCGCCGCGGAGCCGGTGGAGCTGACGGGGGCGGCGTTCCTGGGCATCCGGCGCAGGACCAGCGTGTCCACGCCGCCGATCCACTGCCCGGCGCCGTCGAAGATCGTCAGCGAGACGCGGTCGTCGCCCGACCCGTCGATCCGCACCCGCAGCGTCCGCGCGCCGGTCGCGACCACCCGGACCCCGTTCCAGGAGAACGGCAGCAACAGGCCGGAATCGTCCGCCGACTCCAGCACCACCAGGTGCAGCGCGGCGTCCAGCAGCGCGGGGTGCAGCGTGAAGCGCCCGGCCTCGCCGCTCACCGGCTCGGGCAGGGTCACCTCGGCATAGGCGTGATCGCCCGCGCGCCAGGCGGCCCGCAGCCCCTGGAACGCGGGGCCGTACTCGTAACCGCGCTCGGCGAGCCTGCCGTACAGGTCGTCCAGGTCCACGGGCTCGGCCCGCGGCGGCCACGAGATCGGCGCGGCCGGGGCGGTGCCGGAGAGCCGACCGGCAGCCTGGGCCGTGCCGGCGAGCGGACCGGCAGCCTGGGCCGTGCCGGCGAGCGGACCGGCGGCCTCGGCGGTGCCGCCCAGAGGACCGGCGGCCGGGGCGGTGCCCGCGCCGAGCAGGCCGGTCGCGTGCCGGATCCAGCCCTCCTCGGCGTCGCCGCCCGTGCGGCCGTGGACGGTGACGGTGCGGCGGCCCTGCTCGTCCGGCCCGCCGACCGCGAGCTGCAGTTGTACGGCTCCCGTCTCCGGCAGGAACAGCGGGGCCTCCAGCGTCAGGTCCTCGACCTCGTCGCATCCGACCTTGGCCGCGGCCTCCAGTGCGAGCTCGACGAAGGCGGTGCCGGGCAGCAGCACCGCACCCTCCACGGCGTGGTCGCCGAGCCACGGCGCGGTGGCCAGGGACAGCTGCCCGGCCAGCAGGAACCCGTCCTCGGCGGCGAGCGGGACACCGGCTCCGAGCAGCGGGTGCCGGGACGGGGCCAGCCCGCCGCCGGCGGCGACCGGCTCCGCGTCCAGCCAGTGCCTCGCGGCCTCGAAGGGGTAGGTCGGGAGCCCGTCGTCGTGGCTCGTCGCCGGGCCGAGCGCCGCGGGCCAGTCCACGTCCACGCCGAGCACCCAGGCCTGGGCGGCGGACTTGAACAGGCGGGCCGCGCCACCGTCGCCGCGCCTCAGCGTTCCTGTGGCGCCGCCGGACGCGTCCGCGAGCGTGTCCTCGACGTGCCCGGTGAGCACCGGGTGCGGGCTGCACTCCACGAACACGGGGGTGCCCGAGCCGGCGAGCGACTCCACCGCCTGGCGGAACAGCACCGGTCGCCGCAGGCTGGTGAACCAGTAGTCGGCGGTCAGCCTGTCCGTGTCGATCGTGCCGCCTTCCAGCGACGAGCAGAACGCGACCTCGGCCGGGCGTGGATGGACGCCGCCGAGCGTCTCCAGCAGTTCGTCGCGCAAGGCGTCGATGTGCGGGGTGTGGGCGGCGTAGCCGATCGCGACCCGGCGGATCCGTACGGTGTCGCCGTGGGCGGCGGTGAACTCCTCCAGCGCGTCGGCGTCGCCCGCCACCACCGAACTGTCCGGTCCGCTGTGGATGGCGAGCCAGAGCCTGCCGGTCCACGGCTCCAGCATCCGGGCGGCCCGCTCCGCGTCGACGGGTACGGCGAGCATGCCGCCACGATCGCCCAGCCTCGTCAGCGCCCGGCTGCGCAGGGCCACGATCTTGGCGGCGTCCTCCAGCGAGAGCGCGCCCGCCACGCACGCGGCGGTGATCTCACCCTGGGAGTGGCCGAGCACCGCGGACGGCCGCACGCCGAGCGAGCGCCAGACCTCCGCCAGGGAGACCATGACCGCGAACAGCACCGGCTGGATCACGTCCGATCCCTCCAGCGCGGGCGCGCCGGGAGAACCACGCAGCACGTCCTCGACCGACCAGCCGATGTGCGGGCGCAGCGCCTCCTCGCAGCGGAGCAGGGCGGCCCGGAACGTCTCGTCGTCATCCAGGAGGTCCACGGCCATGCCCGCCCACTGCGAGCCCTGACCAGGGAACACGAACACCGGCCGGACCCCGGGCGCCGCCACCCCGCTCACCACCGCGGCGTCGGACCCGCCTTCCGCCAGCGCGGCCAGCCCCGCCAGCAACTCCCGCCGGTCCCCCGCCACGATCACGGCTCGGTGCTCGAAGCTCGCGCGCCGGGCCAGCGCCCGCCCCGCACCGGCCAGGTCCCGATCAGCGACGCCTTCCCCGTACGCGAGCAACCGCGCAGCCTGCGCCCGCAACGACTCCGCCGACCTCGCCGACACCGGCCACACCAGCGGACCGTCACCGGCCGCGAACGCCTGCGCCAGCGGACCGTCACCGGCCGCCGACACGGGCTCCGGCGGACCGTCACCGACTTCCGGCACCCGTACCAGCGGACCGCCAGATGACGGAGCCGGCGCGCCCTCCAGGATCACGTGCGCGTTCGTACCGCTGACACCGAACGAGGAGACCCCGGCCCGCAACGGACGCTCGCCCGGCACCTCCACCGCTTCGGTCAGCAGCCGCACGCCGCCGGACTCCCAGTCCACGTGCGGTGTCGGCTCGTCAGCGTGCAAGGTCGGCGGGAGCGTACGGTGCTCCAGCGCTTTCACCATCTTGATCACACCGGCCACCCCGGCGGCAGCCTGGGTGTGACCGATGTTCGACTTCAGCGAGCCCAGCCACACCGGCCGCTCGGCCGGACGTCCACGCCCGTACGTGGCCAGCAACGCCTGCGCCTCGATCGGGTCGCCCAACGTCGTGCCGGTGCCGTGCGCCTCCACCACATCGACATCGCGGGCGTCGAGCATCGCGTCGGCCAGCGCCTGACGGATCACCCGTTCCTGGGCCGGGCCACTCGGCGCGGTCAACCCGTTGGAGGCGCCGTCCTGGTTCACGGCGCCGCCGCGGATCAGGGCGCGGACCGGGTGGCCCAGGCGGCGCGCGTCGGAGAGGCGCTCCAGCAGGAGCACGCCCGCGCCCTCGGCCCATCCGGTGCCGTCGGCCGCGGCCGAGAACGCCTTGCAGCGCCCGTCGGCGGCCAGCCCGCCCTGCCTGCTGAACTCCACGAACATCCCGGGGCTGGACATCACGGTCGCGCCGCCCGCCAGCGCCATCGCGCACTCACCCCGCCGCAGCGCCTGCACGGCCAGGACGACCGAGACCAGCGAGGACGAGCAGGCGGTGTCGGTGGTGAGGGCCGGGCCCTCCAGGCCGAAGGTGTAGGCGATGCGGCCGGAGACGACGCTGAGCGCGGTGCCGGTCAGCAGGTGGCCGTCGGCGAGGCCGGCGGTCCGGTGCAGGCGGGGGCCGTACTCGGGGGCCATCGCGCCCATGAACACGGCGGTGGCCGAGCCGCGGAGGTCGGCGGGGTCGATCCCGGCCCGCTCGATGCTCTCCCAGCAGATCTCCAGCAGCAGCCGCTGCTGTGGGTCCATGGCCGCCGCCTCGCGCGGGCTGATGCCGAAGAAGGACGCGTCGAACCGGTCGGCGTCGTACAGGAATCCGCCGTACCTGGTGTCGCTGGTGCCCGAGCGGTCGGGGCCGGTGGCGAAGAGCGCGTCCAGGTCCCAGCCACGGTTGGCGGGGAACTCGCCGATCGCGTCCTGGCCGGTGCCGGCGAGCCGCCACAGGTCCTCCGGCGAGGCCACCCCGCCGGGGTAGCGGCAGCCCATCCCGATCACCGCGATCGGGTCGTCGGCTTCCGCCTGCCTCGGCCGCGGCCGTACGACGGGCGTGTCCGGCGCCGAGGCGGTGAGCAGGGCGTACAGGTGGTCGGCGAGGCGGGCGGGCGTCGGATGGTCGAACAGCAGCCCGGTCGGGAGCTTCAACCCGGTCGCGGCGCGCAGCCGGTCGCGCAGTTCGAGCGAGGTCGCCGACTCGAAGCCCAGGTCCTTGAACGTCCGGGCAGGCTCCAGCGCGGCCGCGTCATCATGGCCGAGCAGCCGGGCAGCGGTCTCCAGAACCAGCTCCCGCACCTCAGCCGAACTCCGCGCGGACCGCACCTCCCGCTCCTCGCGCGACACCGCGTCCGGCGTCCCGCCGTCGCCATCGCGCACCACGTCCGGCTCTCGGCCGGGCACGCGATCGCCGGGGAGGTGTGACGGTCGGTGAGCGTCCGGGGTGGCGGGCCCGTACGACCGGCGCTGGAAGGGGTACGTGGGAAGGTCCGCGAGGCAGGAGCGCGGCGTCTCGCGCACGGCGGGCCACTCGACCGGGGCGCCCGCAGCGTACGCCCGGGCGAGCGAGCGCAGCACGCGGCCGGCCCCGCCCTCGCCGCGGCGCAGCGTGCCGATCACCACGGCCTCGCCCCCGGCATCCTCCGCCGTCTCCTCCACCGCCGTGGCGAGGACCGGGTGCGGGCTGCACTCCACGAAGAGGTCGCAGCGTTCCCCGATCGCCACCCGCACGGCCTGGGCGAACCGGACCGGGTTGCGCAGGCTGCGGTACCAGTAGCCGGCGTCGAGCCCCGAGGTGTCCATCGGCTCGCCGGTGAGCGTGGAGACGAACGCCGTCGCGGCGCTCACCGGGCGGATCGGGGCCAGCGCGGCCAGCACCTCGTCGCGTACCTGCTCCACCTCGGCGGTGTGGGAGGCGTAGTCGACCGGGATGGCCTTGGTGCGGTGGTCGGTGAGCCGCCCGGCCAGCTCGTCGAGCAGCTCGCGCGGCCCGGCGACGACCACCGCGCGCGGCCCGTTGACCGCCGCCACGGATACGGCCAGCGGGCCGATCGCCCGCTCGACCACGTCGAGGGGCGCCGCGACCGACAGCATGCCGCCCCGGCCCGCGATGCCGGCGATGGCGCGGCTGCGCAGCGCCACGACCCGCGCCGCGTCGGGCAGGCTGAGCGCGCCGATGACGGTGGCGGCGGCGATCTCGCCCTGGGAGTGGCCGACGACCAGGTCCGGCTCGACGCCGTGGGAGCGCCACACCTCGGCGAGCGCGACCATGACGGCCCACAGCGCGGGCTGGACCACGTCCACCCGGTCGAGTCCGGGGGCGCCGGGCCGCTCGCCGAGCACGTCGACCAGGGAGAAGTCCGTGTGCGGCGCCAGCGCGTCCGCGCACTCGGCGACGCGGGCGGCGAACACCGGCGACGCGGCCAGCAGTTCGCGGGCCATGCCAGGCCACTGCGACCCCTGGCCGGGGAAGACGAAGACGCGCCGCCCGCCCGTCGCCGCGCCGAGCACGACGTCGTCGTGCGGCAGGCCGCCGGCCAGCGCCCGCAGCCCGGACAGCCTGGCCTCCCGGTCCGCGCCCAGCACCACCGCGCGGTGCTCGAAGGCCGTGCGGCTCCTCAGCAGGCCGGCCGCGATCCCGTCCGGCTCGGCGCCGGGCTCCGCCGCGACCTCCGCGAGCCGGCCCGCCGCCGCACGCAACGCCTCCGGTGACCGCGCGGAGACCACCCACGGCCACCCGGCGTCCCCGCCCGCGCGGGCTCCGGGGGCATGGGAGTCCCCGGACCGCCGCAGGTCAAGATCTTCGGGGCTGGTCCGGGCGAGGTCCTCCGGTTCGGGGGAGCCCGGGGGTGGTTCGGCGAGCAGGAGGTGGCAGTTGGTGCCGCCCATGCCGAAGGAGCTGACGCCCGCCACCAGCCGCCCGCCCGCGGCCCAGGGGACGGTCTCGCGTACCACGCGCAGGCGCAGATCCGTCAGCGGGATCTCCGGCGGCGGCGACGCGAAGTGCAGGCTGGCGGGCAGCTCGCGGTGCTTGATGGCGAGCACCACCTTGAGCAGCCCGGCGATGCCCGCCGCGCCCTCCAGGTGGCCGATGTTGGTCTTGACCGAGCCGACGGGCAGCGGGTCGCCGTCCTGCCGGGCCGACCCGTACGCCGCCCCGAGAGCCGCGGCCTCCACCGGGTCGCCCACCCTGGTGCCGGTGCCGTGCAGCTCGACGTAGCCCACGTCGCCCGGCGCCACGCCGGCGTGCGCGCAGGCCAGCCTGATGGCCTCCTCCTGCGCCCGCCGGCTGGGCACGGTCAGCCCCTCGCCGCCGCCGTCGTTGTTGACGGCCCCGCCGAGGATCACGGCGTGTACGGTGTCGCCTTCGGCCAGCGCGTCGGCCAGCCGCTTCAGCACGACCACGGCCCCGCCCTCGCCGCGCACGTACCCGTTGGCGCGGCTGTCGAAGACGTGGCAGCGGCCGTCCGGCGACAGCGCGCCGAAGCTGCCGATGGCGTCGGTGGTCTCGCCGCTCAGGTTGAGGTTGACGCCGCCGGCCAGGGCGAGCGCGGTCTCGCCGCGGCGCAGGCTCTCGCACGCCAGGTGCACCGCGACCAGCGAGGACGACTGCCCCGCGTCGAGGGTGAGGCTGGGGCCGCGCAGGCCGAGGAAGTAGGAGACCCGGTTGGCGATCATGGCGCGGTTCGCCCCGGTGTAGGCATGCCTGCCCGGCTGGGCGCCGGCCCGCGCCAGCAACGCGGCGTGGTCGTTCGAGATGGCGCCCAGGAACACCCCGGCCGCGCTGCCGCGCAGCCCGCCGGGGGCGGTGCGGGAGCTTTCCAGGGACTCCCAGGCGAGTTCGAGCACCAGCCGCTGGTGCGGGTCCATCGCCGCGGCCTCGTTCGGGGAGATGCCGAAGAACGCCGCGTCGAAGCCGTGGACGTCCTGGAGGAAGCCGCCGCGGCGGTACTCCGTCGCCTCCGGCCACCGGTCCTCCGGCGCCTCGGTGACCGCGTCCACGCCTTCGCGGAGCAGCTTCCAGAACGCCCCGGGATCGGCGGCTCCGGGCAGGCGGCAGGCCATGCCGACGACGGCGATCGCGTCCGGACCGCCGGTGACCACCGGCCGAATCGACTCGTCACCCATCAATTCGCCACCCCAAGCCTCTGGCTTCTCGACGCCGCCGCTTTATCAGGAACGACTGTGCGGAACCGCCCGTCAATTGATCCGGTCGCGGGCTTTCGCTTAGTTATTGCGACTTTACGGGGCGACTTCTCGTCCGGCCCATGGCCCGCTGCTGGCACATTGTTGCCGCCATTACTTGCCATCGCGCGAGGCCTTGACCGGGGCGCTTCCCGTCCGCGATGAATAACGAGCGGAGAAAGCCGGTTCGAGGAGAGCACATGTCGGTCGAGGCACCCCTGAGTCACGGCCAGCTCTTCAGCTGGCGCGAGATCGAGCGCTACCCGCCGGGCTGGGGTCACGAGGCGAACCTGCCGTCGACGTGGGACCTGCGCGGCCTGTCCCCCGCGCTGGTGGACCGGGCACTCGAACGCCTCGTCCGGCGGCACGAGACGCTGCGCACCACCTACCACCTGCGCGACGGCCTGCCGGTGCAGCGCGTCCACGAGGAGGTGCGGCTGCCCGTCGAGCGGGTGGACCGCCAGGTCGCCGACCCCACCGAGCACGAGCGGGTCAAGCTGGAGCGGCTGGCGATCCCGTTCCCGATGACCGGCGACCTGAACTGGCGCGCGCTGATGGTCACCTACCGGGGCGCGCCGATGTACCTCAGCCTGACCTTCTCGCACCTGATCGTCGACGTGTGGTCGATCCATCACCTTCAGGACCAGTTCAAGGCCCTGGTGGCGGGCTCCGGCGCCGCCGTCGAGACCGGCTTCACCCCGCGCGAGCTGGCGCGCAGGCAGCGGGAGGAGTCGTGGCGGCCCAGGCAGGCCGCCTCCGAGCGCTACTGGCGCGACGTGCTGGCCGGCGGCCTCACGGACCGGCTGCCGACGCTGCCGGCGCGTACCGAGAAGGAGCGGCTGGAGCTGACGCTGACCTCCCGCCGCCTGGGCGGGCTGGCCGCGCAGGCGGGCAGGACGCACGGCGTCACCCCGCCGGCCGTGATCATGGCCTTCGTGGCCGCGGGCCTGGCCCGCCATCTCGACACCGACCGGGTCACGATGAGCCTGATGTCGTCCAACCGGTTCGCCCAGGAGGACCAGCACAACATCGGCACGATGAACCAGCTCATCCCCTTCGTCACCGCCGTGGACCGCGGCGCCACGCTCGCCGAGCACATCAAGCGCCTGCACTGGGCCGGCGCCAAGGCCTACCGCCACTCCTGCTACGACTTCGACCAGGTCACGGCGATGGCCGCGCGGGCCGGGGAGGACCCCGGTCACGACTGCTGGGTCAACCACCTGTTCCGTGCCTGGTTCAACTACGTCCAGGTGGACCGGCGCCCCGCCGACCCCGCCGACCAGACGCCCGCGACGCTGCGGTGGACGCCGCTGGCCCAGAGCTACGGGCAGGCGTTCCGGGTCCGCGTCGAGGTGGACGACGGCGAGACCCGCGTGCTGATGCTGGCCGACCCCGACGTCCTGCCCCCGGAGGCGATGGTCGACATCATGCGGACGCTGGCGCTCGGCCTGCAGCTCGCGGTGACCGACCCCGCCCGGGTGCTGAAGGACCTGTGGAGCGGGCACGGCTGGGACCTCCCGGAGGCGCTGTTCCCCCGCGAGCTGCCCGAGCGGGCGGCGCGCGCGAGCTGACCGACGATCGGAGACACCCGTGGCACGCACCCTGTACCAGTGGTTCGCCGGTTCCGCGGCGCGGTACGGCGACCGGATCGCGCTGGAGACCGGCGGCGTCCGTCTCACCTACGCCGAGCTGGACGCGCTGTCCGCGCGCCTGGCGGCGGAGCTGGTCCGCGCCTGCGACGGCCCTCCTGCCAGGGCCGGCCTGTACGCGGCGCGCACCCCGCTCGCCTTCGCCGGCTACCTGGCGATCCAGCGGCTCGGCGCCACCACGGTGCCGCTGAACCCGGCCGTGCCCGGCGCGCGCAACCGCACCGTGGCCGCCACCGCCGGGCTCGACGTGGTGCTGGCCGACGCGACGGCGCACCCGCCGCCGGAGCTGCCCGCCCCCGTGCTGTCGCTGGACACCGACGGCCTGGCCGCTCCCCTGACGGCCGCGGGTGCGGCCGATCCGGACGGTCTCGCGTACGTGCTGTTCACCTCGGGCTCGACCGGCACGCCCAAAGGCGTGCCGGTGCGGCACCGGAGCGTCGACGCCTATCTCTCGCACGTCGTCCCGCGGTACGGGCTGGGTCCCGGTTGCCGGGTCTCCCAGACCTTCGACCTGACCTTCGACCTGTCCGTCTTCGACATGTTCGCCACCTGGGGCGGCGGCGCGACGCTGGTCGTCCCCGGCAGGTACGACCTGCTCAAGCCGGTCGCGTTCGTGAACAGGGAACGGCTGACCCACTGGTTCTCGGTGCCCTCGGTGGTGTCGCTGGCCATGCGGCTGCGCCGCCTGACGCCGGCCGCCATGCCGTCGCTGCGCTGGAGCCTGTTCTGCGGGGAGCCGCTGTCGCTGCGGCAGGCCGCCGCGTGGCAGGCGGCGGCGCCGGAGAGCGTGCTGGAGAACCTGTACGGCCCGACCGAGCTGACCATCAGCTGCACCCAGTACCGGCTGCCCGCCGACCCGGCCGGCTGGCCGCGCACGGCCAACGGCACCGTGCCCATCGGCCTGCCGTACCCGGGGGTCGAGCACGTGCTGCTCGACGGCGACGGGCGGCCCGCGGCGGAGGGCGAGCTGTGCCTGCGCGGGGTGCAGCGCTTCCCCGGCTACGCCGACCCGGCCGACGACGCCGGCCGGTTCACCTCGTTCGACGGGGTACGCGCCCGCGACGGCGAGCCGGTGACCGGGGAGTCCTGGTACCGGACCGGCGACCGGGTCGCCTGGCGGGACGGCCTGCTGGTGCACCTCGGCCGGCTGGACCAGCAGGTGAAGATCTCCGGCCACCGGGTGGAGCTGGGCGAGATCGAGGCGACGCTGCGCGGCCTGCCGGGCGTGCACGAGGCCGTCGTCGTCGCGTTGCCGGGGGCGGACGGGGAGCTCGAACTGGAGGCGGCCTGCACCGGTCACGGGCTGGACGCGGTGGCCCTGGCCAAGGGGGTCGCCGCGGTGCTGCCCGGGTACATGGTGCCGCGCTCGGTCACCGTACTGGGGGAACTCCCGCTCAACGCGAACGGCAAGGTGGATCGGCGTGCGGTGGCGGGCGCCCTGCGCGGCTGAAGGGAGGCCTCACGGGCCGCGGGTCACCAGCGGCGACAGGGCCTCCCACAGCGAGCCCACGGTGGCGAACGTCCTCTCGTCCAGGATCTCGTCGGGCACCTGGACGCCGTAGGCGTCCTCGATGTCCACGATCAGCCGCACCACGCCCATCGAGTCGAGACCGAGGCCGGCCAGGTCGTCGAAGCCCGACAGCGCCCCCGAGTCGGCGAAGGGCAAATGCGACCGCAGAATATTCTGGAAATCGTGAGGTATTTCAAAAATCGCCATCGGGACCTCACAAATAAAGTCTGCTCGTATCGATTCTCGACGTCTCACGCGGCACCGGTCAAGGCGGCGGGCCGGCCCGCCACTGGCAGGTAGTGGCGGTCTGTTCCGGCCAGTGGCGACGGGTTGTCATACGCGTCCCGGCGGCGAATTCTCAATCATGTCGGCCTGTCCCTCACATGCGCGGCGGTGGAGGTCCCAATTGTCCGCTGTCAAGTCCGCGAACCTCTGCTGGGGGCATCGCTACATGTGGCTGAGGATTCACCAGCTGCCGCCCCGGCACCAGCCCGAGTCGCACATCCTGCTGCGCTTCTCCATACCGCCGAGCCTCACGGTGGCCCACTGCCGGGCGATGCTCACCTCCCTGACCCGCCGGCACGAGGCGCTGCGCACCACCTTCCACGCCGACGGCGGCCCGCGGCAGCGGGTGCACGCCCCCGGCCCCTGGCCCATCGTCCAGGCGAGCGTGGAGCGGGACGGCACGCCCAGCCCGGCCGAGGTGGTCGAGGACCTGACGGGCAGGCCGTTCGACCTGGCCGCCGAGTGGCCGATCCGCGCCTGCGTCATCACCTCCGGGGGTGCTCCCAAGCAGGTCGTCGTGGTCTTCAACCACCTGGCCGTCGACATGTGGACGCTGGAGAGGATCGAGCAGGAGCTGTGGGCGCAGGCGCAGGGCATCGCCTCCCGCCGCCCCGCCTCCCTGCCGCCGGTGCGGCACCAGCCCGCGGACCTGGCCCGCTGGGAGGCGTCGGCCGAGGCCGCCGCCCTGGCCGCCGAGGCGCTGGCGTACTGGGAGAAGCAGGTAGCGCTGCTCCCCGCCGACCCGTTCGCCACCCGCCGCACGCCGGAGCCGCCAGAAGAGGCCCGCTACGCGACGCCGACTTCGCCTTCGGCCGCCCGGCACGCGCCGCAGGAGGCTCGGCACGCGACGTTGACGTCGCCGTCGCTGTTGGAGGCCGGGCGGCGGATCGCCATCCGGCACAAGGTGTGGCCGTCGGCGGTGCACCTGGCCGCTCACACCGCCCTGCTGGCCGCCTACACCGGCCAGGGCGCGGTCGGGCAGCTCGCCTTCGCGGGCAACCGCGGGTCGCACGCCTACCAGGACGTGCTGACCTGCATGTTCTCCCCGATGCTGATGCGGGTGGACTGCTCCGACGACCCGCCGTTCAGCGAGCTGGTGCGGCGGGTGGCCGCCGAGAGCGAGCAGGCCGCCCGTCACGCGTACGTGCCCTATGACGAGGTCGTCGAGCTGGTGTCCCGCGAGGGCTCCCGGCGCGGCGTGCCGGTACGGCTGGGCTCGGAGGTCAACTTCCTCAACCAGCGCACCCTGGTCTACAAGGGCAGGCGCACCACGTTCACCTGGAACCGGGCGCCGGAGGCGTGGTCGCACTACGGCGCGGACACGTACATGCGGATCGACGAGTGGCGCGACGCGGTCGTGCTCGCGCTCCAGGCGGCATCCTCGATCATGGACGCGGCCGCCGTGGAGGCGTTCCTGCGCGGCCACGAGGCCCTGGTGCTCGCCCACGACGACCCGTCCACCGACCTGCGCGTCAGCGAGGTGGCCGCGCTGGCCGGCTTCACCCCGCCCAGCGCGTCACCGTACGCGACCGGGCCGGCCACCGAGGTCTCTCCTGAGGCAGTGGCGGAGCTGGTGCGGGCGGTGTCCGAGGTGCACGGGCTCGGCCGCGTCGACCCGTCGGACAGCTACGTCCTCGCCGGGGGCCGAGTCCTGCGAGCGCCCGAGGTGCTGGCCCGCCTCCGCGAACACGGCTGGGCGGGCCTGACGCCGCGCGCGCTGGCCGAGCCCACGCCCCTGGCGACTCTGGCCGGCCTGCTGGCCCCGGTACGCCCCGCCGAGCCCTTACTCCCGACCCACCAGAAACTCGGAGTGTAAAGATCATGGGTAACGTTCTCAGCGACCGGGTGACCAAGACTCACCGGCTCGTGGCATCAGAACAGGAGCTCCGCGAGGCGATCGGCCACGAACTGGCCGGCCAGGACCTCGGCGAGCCGGTCATCATGGGCGGCCACTTCATGCTCTTCGAGGACGACGCCACCGGCCGCCTCGTCCCCGGCGTCATCGAGGAGCAGCACGACGAGACCATGCGCCGCCGCGTCGCCGGCCGCGTGGGGATCTTCCCCGGCTACACCTGGCGCCTCGCGGCGGACCTGGCCAGGCCCTACGTCGAGTCCGGCGTCGGAGCCCGGCTGCTGCTGCTGATCAACGACTGGCAGTACGTGCCCAGGACGGGCCGTCCGGCCTCCGAGCTGCGCGCGGAGTTCTTCGAGGGGTTCACCGGGCTGCCCGCCGGATACCGCGACGACCTGGCCGCCGCGGGCCTGTCCGAGGACCTCGTCCTGCCCAGCCGCAAGCACCCGCTCGCCTTCCCCGAGACCTGGCTGAAGTACCGCTTCCAGAAGGCGGCCGACAAGTTCGTCAAGCAGGGCCTGCTGGAGAAGCGGTTCCTCGGCGCCGACGAGCCGGAGGAGGGCGTCCGGGACACCGAGGTGGCGTTCGTCGACGCCGACGGCAACTACCGCACGCTGATCAGCTGCGGCGTGACCGGCTGCGCCGGCGAGATCACCGAGATGATCGCCGAGGTGCACCGGGCCGGCCACCGCACGATCCTGATCTTCGCGCCGGGTGAGTGCCTGATGCCGGTGCAGACCGGCGTGGAGATCGCGCTGAGCCTGTACGGCCTGCGCGGCATGCGGGTGGTCATCGCCGACCCCGGCGGCAGCGGTGAGATGTCCGAGGACGAGATCTACGGCAACCTCGTCTCGGTCAGCACCTTCAGGAGCTGATCATCATGAAGGTCATCTACCTGGACAACTGCGCCACGACCCGTGTCGACGACGAGGTGGTCGACGCGATGCTGCCCTTCCTGCGGGAGGACTTCGGCAACCCGTCGTCCCCGCACCTGCTGGGCAAGCGCGCCCGGCGGGCCGTGGACGGCGCCACCGAGTCGGTCGCCCGGCTCATCGGCGCGGACCCCGCGGACCTCGTGTTCACCTCCGGCGCGACCGAGAGCAACAACCTCGCGCTGCTCGGCATGTTCGGCCACGAGGACCGCGCCCCGGTCAACGCCGCCGTCTGCCCCACCGACCACAAGTCCTCGCTGTCGATCGGCCGCGCGCTGGCCGGGCGCGGCCTGGACGTCAGGACGATGCGGGTGCGCCCGGACGGCCGGGTCGACCTCGGCCACCTGGCGGGCCTGCTCGACCCGTTCTCCCGGGTGGCCACCGCCTCCTGGGTCAACAGCGAGATCGGCACCGTCCAGCCCGTCCGTTCGATGGCCGCGCTCTGCCACGAGGCCGGCGCCATGCTGCACGTGGACGGCGCCCAGGCGGCGGGCCGGATCCCGGTCGACGTCCGGGAGGCCGGGATCGACACCATGTCGATGTCGGGGCACAAGATCCGCGGTCCCAAGGGCGTCGGCGCGCTGTACGTGCGCCCGGAGATCCGGCACCGGCTGCGGCCCGTGCTGTTCGGCGGCGGGCAGTACGCGCTGCGCAGCGGCACGATCCCGACCCACCTCGTGGTGGGCATGGGCAAGGCGTGCGAGCTGGCGTCGGCCGGGATGGCCGCCGGGACGCGGCGGGTGCGCGAGCTGCGCGCGACGGCGCTGGAGATGCTCATGACCGGCTTCCCCTGCGTCCGCGTGAACGGCGACCCGGACGGCGGCGTCCCCCACGTGCTGAACGTCGTGCTGCCCGGCGTGCGCGGCGAGAGCCTGGTGTCGAGCCTGCGCTCGGTGGCGCTGTCGACCGGTTCGGCGTGCAACTCCGGCTCCCAGGAGCCGTCCCACGTCCTGACGGCCATCGGCCTGGACGCGGAAAACGCCAACAGCTCCGTGCGGATCTGCCTGGATTCCCGGCTGCCCGCCGAGGACCTCGTACGGGGCCTCGAACTGGTCCTGGAGCGGGCCCGCGCGCTCGCCGACGTGGTCGTGGCACTGGACGGGCCCCGCAGATAGGAAGAGACCGTCCGTCCGCCGCGTTCCCGGGAACGCGGCGGACGGGACGTCAACCGGCGGCCCCGAGGTATCTCCTGGCGGCCTGCACCCCGGCCTGGAACCTGCTGGTCGCGTCCAGGTCGCGCATCAGCGAGGCGATGTGCCTGCGGCAGCTGCGCACCGACATGCCGAGCTTCCTGGCCACGACCTCGTCGGTGTAGCCCTTGGCCATCAGCGCCGCGATGGCCTGCTGCAGGTCGTCGGCCACGTTGGCGTAGCCGACCTCGACGCCCTCCAGCGGGGTGGCGGTCTCCCACAGGTGGTTGAAGAGGTCCAGCAGGAACTGCGCGATGCCGTGGTTGTGCACCCGGGCGACGCTCGCCTCCCCGTCGTCCTCCACGCCGAACATGACGACCAGCGCCCGGTCGAAGACGACCGCCGACCTGGGGACGTGGCTGACGGTGAAGACCGCCGCGCCGGCGTCCGTCAGCCGCTTCAGGAGCATCCGGGTGGACACGTCGGCCCGGTTGCGGTGCTGGCAGATGAGGCGCACCGTCACCCCTCTGGCCAGCAGCGTCAGATACATCTGTGACAGGTCCTCGACGTCGCCGCCACCGGCCTGCATCGCCAGCACCTCGTCGCGGCAGGCGTCGCCGGCCGTCTTCAGGAAGCCGCGCACCTCCATGGCCCCCACGAGATACTCCACCGCGCCGGCCGCCGAACCTCGGCCGGCGCCGGCGTACTCCGACTGCAACGCCCCCATCCGCTCGCGGATCTGGTCGATCAGCTCGCGGCGCTGGTAGATCTCCCGCTCCACCGAGGAAACCAGGGAGGCGGCGGCCAGCTCGGGGTCCACCGGCACGAACCGTACGCCCTCGCTGTCGTCGACCCTGAGCAGCCGGCTCTCCACCAGGTTCGCCACCGCCTCGCGCACGTCGCGGACGGTCAAGCCGAGATCTTCCGCGGCCACCTCGACGGCCTCGATCACGCCCTTGCGGGAGGCGTAGCGGTACACGTCGGTCACCAGATCGCCGAAGGCGGGCGATCTGCCCGGGAACAATGTCGTCACACTCATCGATCGGTCTTCCTCTCACCTGTTCATGAACTGCTCGGCCACCGAGATGACGTACTGGCCGTAGGTGGACTTCTCGAGTTCGACGCCGAGCCGATGACAGGCCTCGGCGTCGATGTAGCCCATACGGAGAGCGATCTCCTCCAGGCACGCGATGCGCACTCCCTGCCGGCGTTCCAGTAGCTGGACGTACTGGCCCGCCTGCAGCAGCGAGTCGGGGGTCCCGGCGTCGAGCCAGGCGAAGCCGCGGCCGAGGTCGACCAGCTTCGCCCTCCCCTGTTCCAGGTAGGCGCGGTTGACGTCGGTGATCTCCAGCTCGCCGCGCGCCGACGGGGTGAGGTTCTTGGCGATGTCCACGACATCGCCGTCATAGAGGTAGAGGCCGACGATCGCCCGGTTGGACCTGGGCCGCTCCGGCTTCTCCTCGATGGACAGCAGCCGGCCGCCGGCGTCGGTCTCGGCGATCCCGTACCGGTGCGGGTCGTGTACCGGGTAGCCGAACAGCACGCAGCCGTCGACGGCGCGGCACTCCTCGCGCAGCAGCTCCTGGAAGTTGTAGCCGTGGAAGACGTTGTCGCCGAGGATGAGCGCGACCGGCTCGCCGCCCAGGTGGTCGGCGCCGAGCACGAGCGCCTCGGCGATCCCGTTGGGCTCCGCCTGCTCGGCGTAGGTGAGGCGGAGGCCGAGCCGGGAGCCGTCGCCGAGGAGCCGGCGGACCTGCGGCAGGTCCTGCGGCGTGGAGATCAGCAGGATGTCGCGGATCCCGGCCAGCATCAGCACCGACAGCGGGAAGTAGATCAGCGGCTTGTCGTTGACGGGCAGGAGCTGCTTGGAGACCGCCAGCGTCGCGGGCAGCAGCCGCGTGCCGCGCCCCCCGGCGAGCAGTATCCCCTTCATGCGAACCATCCCCTCCCGGCGTTCAGGTGACCCGGGTGCGCCGGTCGAACAGGACCAGGGAGCCGCCCAGCAGCAGGACGGCCATCCCGGCGAGCACGGCCACCTCGGTCAGGACCGCGCCGAGCCCGGTGCCCGGCCGGGTGAGCGTGAGCAGCGCGTCCATGCCCCAGGCGTGCGGGAAGGCGTGGCCGATGGCGTTGATGACCTCGCCCGAGGCCTCGCGCGGCCACAGGCAGCCGCCCAGCATGCCCAGCACGACGCCGAGCGGCGGGCCGATCGCGGGCGCCTGGTCGGGCGAGCGCAGCAGCGTGCCCACCAGGATCGCGGCGCCGGTGGCGACCAGCGCGAACACGCCCACGACGACGGCCACGGCGAGCGGGTCGCCCCACGAGACGCCGAACGCCAGCGAGCTCACCACCATGATCAGCACGGCCTGGGCGGCGGCCACCAGGAACCTGCTCACCGCCTCGCCGAACAGCACCGACCGCTGCCGCACGGGGGCGGTGAGCGCCCGCTGCAGCATGCCCAGCCTGCGGCTCTCCACCAGCGCCGCGGCGACCGCCATGGAGTTGATGAAGGTGAACAGCAGCAGGTTGGCCGGGGCGGTGTAGGCGAAGCCGCGCGGGTCGCCGCCGGTCGTGGCGGAGTCGTTCACCGAGACCCGGCCGGCCTCGGCCTGGGCCTGCCGCACGTACTCGGCGGCCTCGGTCTCGGTGGCGCCCGCGGCGGTCGCCGCCCTGGTGGCCTCCAGCACGGCGGCCACCCGGCTCACCGAGACGTCCACCGCGCCGCGCGCGGCCATCCCGCTGCCGTTGGTCCCGGTCATGACCAGCTCCAGCCGGGTCGAGCCGGAGGGGACGACCAGGCCCGCCGCCAGCGATCCCTCCCGTACGCCGGAGCGCAGGTCGGCGGCGTCGTCCATGGGGATCACCGTCAGGTCCGGATGGCGGCGCAGCTCGGCCAGCACGGCGGTGGTGACCGGGTCCGAGCCCTCGGCGACGACGCCGACGGGCAGCCGGTCGGAGCCGGCGGTGCCACCGCCGAGCGCCATCCCGACGAACGCGATGGACACGAACGGCATGATCACCATGAAGAACAGGCCGACCCGGTCGCGCGTGAGGCGTCGCAGGTTGGCGGCCACGAGCGCCGCCACCGGCCGCGGGCGTCCGCTCATAGCAGCAGTCCCTTCCTGAAGCCGGCGACGGCCGTCCCGCCCGCCGCCAGCGCGATGGTGCACAGCACGCCGATCGGGCCGGCCACCGCGCCGACGGAACCCGCCGCGCCCGCGCCCGCCAGCTCGGTCAGCGCCGTGGAGGTCCAGCCGTTCGGGGTGAGCAGCGCCACCGCGCGCAGCGGCTCGGGAAGGTCGTAGAGCGGGACCAGGCTGCCGCCGAAGAACGCCGCCACGAACGAGACGACCATGATCACCCCGTCGGCCTGCGCGTCGGTCCGCACCCGGCTGGCCACCAGCATGGTGATCGCGGCGGTGGCCAGCACGTGCGCGACCAGCACCGCGAACACCGCGACCGGATCCCCCCAGGTGGTGCCGAAGATGAGCGTGGAGGAGGCCCAGCAGACGCAGACGCTGACCACGCCCAGCCCGAACCCGACGACTCCCTTGCCGGCGACCGGCACCCACGCCGCGACCGGACCGGCCCGTATCCGGTCCAGGGTGCCGAGCTTGCGCTCGGTCAGCAGGCCGCGGAACGAGGCGCCCACCACGAAGAAGGCGAACAGCGCCGCCATGCCGGAGCCGTAGTAGACCGACAGGTCCACCTTGCCGCCGGAGAGCGGGTCCTCGGCCAGGGTGAGCGCGGGACCCGCGGCCCCGTTCCGCTCCACCAGCTCCTTGACCCGCTCGCCGGGCACTCCGGCGAGCAGGACCGCGTGCACGGCGAGGGTCCTGGCGTCCACCACCGCCGAGATCCGGTCCACGACGGCGCCCGCGACCACCCCGGCCAGCGGCGACTCCGGCGAGGTGAGCACCGCGACGTCGCCACCGCGCCCGGCCCCCACGCTCTGGCTGAACCCGGCGGGGAACACGATGGCCGAGCCGATCTCCCCGGCGTCCAGCGCCCGCCGCGCCTGCTCCTCGCCGGGCAGGTCGCGCAGGGTCACCGCCCCCTCCAGCTCCTCCGAGGCCAGCACCTCGCGGCGCACCGAGGCGGGGAACTCGCCGTGGTCCAGGTCCACGAAGCCGACCGTGGCGCGCAGCGGCGGATCGTCGCCGCCGAGCGCCAGGCCGAACAGGGTGGCCAGCGTCACCGGCACGATCACCGCGATGACGATCGCGGTGCCGTCGCGCAGCCGGGTGCGCAGTTCGAGTGCGCTCACCGTGAGCATCGCCCGCCACATGGTCAGTCCCGTAAGGAGGTGCCGGTGAGGTGCAGGAAGGTCGCCTCGAGGTCGGGCTCGATGACCTGGGTGGCGGTGACGGTGGCGCTGCCCTCCACGGCGGAGATCAGCGCGGGCAGCAGGTATCTGCCGCCCTCGGCGATCAGCCGTACGGACTCGGCGCCGGTCCTGGCCGCCTCGATGACGCCTTCGACGGTGCGGAGCTTGGCGTAGGCCGCCTCCACGTCCCCGTCGAGCACCAGCTCGATCTTGTCGGCGCTGCCGACCATGGCGATCAGCTCGCGCCTGGTGCCCTCGGCGATGATCCGGCCGTGGTCGATGATCGCCACCCGGTCGCAGACCCGCTCGACCTCCTCCATGTAGTGGGAGGTGTAGAGCAGCGACATGCCGTCGCCGACCAGGAGCTCCAGGCCGTCGAGGATCGCCTTGCGGCTCTGCGGGTCCACCCCCACGGTGGGCTCGTCCAGGATCAGCACGTCGGGGCGGTGCAGGAGGGCGGCGCCGATGTTGATCCGCCGCCGCATCCCGCCGGAGTAGGTGTCCAGCCTGCCGTCGGCCCGGTCGGACAGCCCGATCAGGTCGAGCACCTCCTCGATCCGGGCGGCGAGCCCGCGCCGGGGCAGGCCGAACAGCCTGCCGAAGAAGCGCAGGTTCTCGCGGCCGGTCAACTCCGGGTACAGGGCGATCTCCTGCGGGACGTAGCCGATCCTCGCCTTGGCGCGCCTCGGGTCGGCCGCCAGGTCCGTGCCGCCGACCAGGACGGTGCCGGCGTCGGGGCGCAGCAGGCCGACGAGCATGGAGATCGTCGTGGTCTTGCCGGCGCCGTTCGGCCCGAGCAGGCCGTAGGCCTGGCCCGGCGCTATCGAGAAGCCGACGTCCTCGACCGCCGTCACGTCCCCGTACCTCTTGCGCAGGCCCTCGCAGGCCAGCGTGGCCGTCACCGCGGGCCCCAGCCCTCGGCGGCGGTCAGCCCGGGCGGCTCGCCCTTGTCGGCGACGTTCCCGGCGAACACCTGCCGCGCCAGGTCGGTGCCGAGCTGGAAATCGAGCGGGCTGTTGCCGGTGATCCGGTTCCACAGCATGTGGTTGTCCAGGGCGTCGTCGCCGCCCCACTCCTTGGAGGAGCCCATCACGAACCCCGCCCCCATCACGGACTCCCCGCTGGGGTGGTTGTCGTGGATGTGGTTGTCGACGACGCTGACCCGGTGGGTGCCGATCAGCGCCAGGCCGACGCCGGAGATCGGCGGCCCCGCCGCGCCGAGGCCGTCCGGCTCCACGCCGGCGGCCAGGTCGTTGCCGTACAGGTCGTTGCCGGCGACCAGGCAGTCGCGCACGCCTCCCTCCGGCTCGCCCTCGTAGACCTGGTTGAGCAGCAGCACGCCGATCGCGTTGCCGTGGCAGGAGTTGCGCACCACCCGCGCGCCGGAGGAGTTGTCGACGAAGATGCCGAAGGCGTTGGCGAAGGTCTCGTTGCCGTCGAGCAGCGCGCCGGAGCGGGGGCAGAAGCTGAGGGCGACGCCGCCGTACTGGCTGCCCGAGGCCCGGCAGCCGGTCACCGCGCAGCCGCTCGACTCGCGCAGGTAGACGCCCCACACGGCGTTGTCCTCGGCGGTCACCTCGTGGACGGTCACGCCGGAGACGGTGTGGGCGTAGATCCCCGCCCCGGAGAAGCCGCGCACGGACAGCTTCTCCACCCGCACGTCGGCGACGCCCTCGCCGTGCACGGTCACGCCGCTGACCACGTCGTCGCCCGCGTCGTGCAACCTGGGCACGCCGACCGGCCCGCCCTCGCCGGGCGCCAGCACGGTCCGGCCGGCCCCGGCCCCGGTCAGGGTCACCCCCGGGTGCCTGATCCACACGTGCTGCCGGTGGACGCCCTCCGCCAGCGAGATCCGCGCCCCCGGGCCCGCCTCGTCCAGCGCCCGCTGGATCGACTCCCCGGGCCGTACCGTCATCGTCCGCGTCATCCCACGCTCCCGTCCACGAACACGATCGCCAGCGATACGAACAGGCCGTCGCCGCTCCCCCAGCGGGCGGCCCCGGCCACGATCCCGCCGTCGCCGCTCCGCCGTCGGGCCGCACCCGCCGCGGTCCCGGCGAGGGTTCGGCCCGCGCCGTCCGGGGCTGGGCGCAGCCGCGCCAGGGCGGCCCGGCCGCTCGCGCCCCGGACCGTGTACGCCGCGCCTCCGGTCAGCCGCAGCCCGGTCGAGGCGGCCAGTTCGCCGGCCGCCTCCTCCAGCAGGGAGGCGCTCCAGCCGGACGGCGGGCGGGCCTCGGCCTCGAAGTCGTGCCAGGTGAACCCGGGAGGCCGGCTGCCCACGGCCTTGATGAGGCTCTCCTTGACGGAGAACGCGGCCGGTCCGGGCCCCAGCGCGCGCTCGGCGGCGGTGGTGAGCCGGCGGGCGAACACGTCCCCGCCCCGGCGGGCCGCGCGGGCGATCCGGTCGACCTCCACGATGTCCACGCCCATGAGGGCGGCGCCGGCGCTCACGCCAACGCCCCGGAACAGCGGTCCGCGAAGGGCATCAGCGCGGCGGTGTACTCGTCGGCGCGCTCGACCATCGGGATGTGCCCGCAGTCCTCCACGAGCAGGATCTCGTTGCCCGGGTAGCCGGCCAGCACCTCCAGCCACGGATCCACGGGCGTCATCCTGTCGTGCCTGCCCCAGAGGTACATGGCCGGGCAGGACACGCGGTCCAGCGCCGCCCGCACCCGGTACCCGCGGGTGGCCTTGAGGCTGCGGGCCATGCTCACCATGGACTCGGGCCGCCGCAGCATGTCGCCGACCTCCGCCATGCGGTCGTCGGAGAACAGGCTGCGCCCGCCGTGGAACAGCGCGGCCACCATGCGCTCGCCGAACTCGTCGCCGAACGGCCGCACGCTCCCCCGCCGGTCGAAGCTGAGGCCGACGTCAGGGTCGGCGGTGAGGCCGGGCGCGCCGCTGACCACGATGCCGAGCACCCGGTCGGGGCGGCGGCCCGCCAGGTCGATGGCGACCAGGCCGCCCAGCGAGTTGGCGCACAGGATGATCTCGCCGGCCCCCGCCTCGTCGCAGGCGCGCAGCAGTGCGTCGCCGAGCCGCTCGATCGAGCCGGCGACCCGGCGGTCGAGCGCGCAGATAGCCTCGTTCGTACGCAGCACCGGCAGGCCGGCCCGCTCCAGGTGGCGGTAGGGGTGCTCCCAGATCCAGCCTCCCGCGAACAGCGCGGACATGAACACCACGGCGGGCCTGGGGCTGTCGCCGAGCCGGTGCTCGGCGGTGAAGTCCATCATCGAGGCTCCGGTCACTTCCGTCTCCACATGGTTCGCAGGGGGCTCGGGCATCACAGCGTGGCGGCGTCCTCCGGGGTCCACCCGCACGCGCACGCCGCGCCTTCGCGGGTCGCGACGACGGCGGCGCAGCTTGGGCAGCGGGCGTAGTCCCGCGCGGAGGCGGGGTACCAGACGCTGGTGTGCACGCGGGTGCACAGGCCGCTCCTGAAGAAGCGGCGCATGGCCCGCTGGTGCGGCCGGGCGTGCACCGCGCGCAGCGACTCCGGCCGGTCGAAGGCGCTCAGCGTGAACTTGCGGTCGCCGGCGTCGAAGGTGGCCGCCCCGAGGAAGCCGCGCGACGCCCGCAGCGACTTGACGATCTCCACGCTGAGCAGGTCCACGTCGGCGGCCTCCGCGTCGTCGCGGATCTCCAGCCAGGTCAGCACCAGCGCGCCGGGGCGCTCGGTGCGGCCCGTGGGAACCCTGGCGCTCATGCCGTACTGGCGGGTCTCGTCAGCGGCCGGTACGAATCGCGCCGCGTAACCGAGCGCCTCGGCGAGCGCGAGCCTGTCGTAGCTCCTGCGGACGTGCGCGCCGTCGTGGTCGAGCGTCACCAGGTCGGTGCCGGACACCGTGACGGTCCCGTTCGTCGCCGGCATCCCCAGGTACGCCCCGCGATGATCGGCCCGCAACGTCCAGAAGACGGCGACCTCGTCCTCCCCGCCCACCATCCGCTCCACGAGGAACCGCTGACCGGCGAACCGCCCCAGCACCCGCGCCGCGTACCCGGCCAGCCCGTCACCGCTCAGCACGCCCCCCGAGTCGGGATCGGCATAGGACGCCACCGTGGCCGCCACCGCCGCCGGATCCCCCGCGCTCCAGGCCGCCAGCTGCGCCTCCACGACCTTCCGCACCTCCACGTCACCCACGCGCCCCTCCCCACTCCAGAAGGCGGGAGGAGAAAGGCACGACGCCCTCCACCACCCCACCCCGGCGGTCCTCCTCCGCTCCACCCCGCTCCGTCGAGCCGCGCACCACGCGGCGGTCGTCCTCCGGGAGGTGGGGGGAGGAGAGGGCGACGGCCAGGGCGTGGCTGCCGGTGTGGCTGATGGAGACGCGGATGCCGCGGGGGTCGGTCCGCCGGGCAAGGTCGGCGTGCAGGTGGACGGCCGGGGGGTGGCCGTCCAGGCAGGTCGCGCCGGCCTGGCAGGCCGGGGTGGGCAGGGGCAGGATCTCGACCTGGCCGAGGTGGGTCGCGGTCGGCGGCAGGCCGAGGAGCCGCAGCACCGCCCGCTTGCCGGCCAGCCGCCCGGCCCAGTGGTCCAGGGTGCGCCCCGACGACCGCACCCGCTCGGCGGAGGTGAAGACGTCCTCGACCCGCATCCCGTCGAGCAGCTCCACCGGCCGCCTGAGCCCGGCGTAGCCGACCGCCGCGCCGCCCCAGCGCTTCACGCCGCCACCTCCCTGGCCAGGCGGCGCAGGGTGCCGGGATCGGCCATGCTCAGGCAGCGCGCCCCTGCCCGGCGGGACAGCCCGGCCAGGACCTTGCTGTCGCCGACCTCCACCCCGGGCGCGACCGCGTCGACCGCGCCGACCGTACGGGTCCACAAGACCCTGCCGGTGAGCTGCGCCACCAGCGCCCGGCGGAGCGCGCCGAGGTCCGTGGTGGGCTCGCCGGTGACGTTCGGCACGACGGGGACGCGGGGCTCCCGCATCGGGGCCGCGTCCACCGCCGCCGCCCAGCCGGGCACCGCGCCGGCCATGAGCGGGGAGTGGTAGGCGCCCCCCACCTTGAGCGGCACGATCTTGGTGGCGTCGGTGGCGAGCTTCTCCAGCCGGTCCAGAGCCGGGACCGCACCGGAGACGACCACATGACCGGGCGCGTTCTCCAGTCCCACCACGACGGGCTCCCCCGGCGCCGCGGCCGCCGACGCCAGCTCCTCCACCCGCTCCGCGGACAGCCCCATCACCGCGCGCATACCGCCCGCGATCCGCCCGGCACCGGCCATGAGCCGGGCGCGCGTCTCCACCAGGCGTACGGTCCCGGCCAGGTCGAGCACGCCCGCCGCGTGCAGAGCGGTCAGCTCGCCCACGCTGTGCCCGGCCACGACCGCGGGCTCGTACCCCTCTTCCGTCAGCACGGCCAGGGCGGCGAGGTTGCAGGCGGTCACCGCCACCTGGGCGTGCTCGGTCGACACCAGCCGGTCGAGCGGGCCGCGCGCGCACAGCGGCGAGATCGGCCGCGACAGCAGCGCGTCGACCTCGTCCAGCCGGTCGCGGGCCACCGGCCTGCGGCGCAGCCACGCCCCCATGCCGACCCGTACGGTGCCCTGGCCAGGGAAGAGATAGCCGAACATGAAGTGAGCTCCATTCACAGGCGGCGGCGCGGCCGGCGCTCCTCGTGGGCCGGCCGCTCGGTACCGAGGAAGCCGAGCAGCAGCTTGTTGACCTGGTCGGGGGCGTCGAGGGGCAGCCAGTGCCCGGCGTCCTCGATCCGTTCGTAGCGCCAGGGCCCCTTGACGAACTTGCCGGAGGCGGCCATGCCCTCCTCCAGCAGCGCCTTGTCGCCCGCGCCCCAGATGCCCAGGGCCGGCGCGAGCACCGGCGGGAAGCGGCGGGTGATCCGCAGCTCGGAGGCGGGCGAGCGGTTGGCGCGGTACCAGTTGAGCCCGGCGGTCAGCGCGCCCGGCCTGGCCAGGTCGCGCAGGTAGCGGTCGTGGTCGCCGTCCCTGCCCATGATCTCCTTGAACAGCCGCCAGCCGTTGCGGCGCAGCAGCTCCTCGCTCACGCCGGGGAACTGGTAGAAGAGCATGTACCAGGAGGCCGCCCGCTGCTCGATCGACGGCGTGGCGAAGACGCCGGGGTGACCGACCGACAGGGCCACCAGGTGGTCGATCCTGCGCGGCATGAGGAAGGCGTACATCCAGGCGATGGCCGCGCCCCAGTCGTGGCCGACGAGGTGCGGCCGTCTCACGCCGAGCTCCATCGTCAGCGCCACGACGTCGTTGACGATGGTCTGCATCCCGTACGCCTCGACCTCCTGCGGCTTGCCGGAGTCGCCGAAGCCGCGCAGGTCGGGCGCGATGACCCGGAAGCCGCCTTCGACCAGCGCGGGGATCTGGTTGCGCCACAGGTAGGAGGAATCGGGGAAGCCGTGCAGCAGCACGACAGGAGGGCCCTCGCCCTCGTCGACGTAGGCGAGGTCGACGCCGTTGACGTGGACCGTCTTCTTCTCCATCATGCCGTCTCCCTGAACAACCGCTCAGCGAAGAACTCGCTGAAGCCGAACTCGGGCACCTCTTCGGGGGCGACCATGTTGAGCAGTCCCGTCACCTGCGCGGCGAAGTTCCTGGCCATCAGCCGGCGCACCCGGCGCCTGCGCTCGACGGCGGCGGGCCCGAACTCGACGTGCAGCCTGCTGATGATGGAGGCGCCGAAGTCCAGCCGCTCCAGGCGGAACTCCCGCTCCTCGACGTACGGCGCGAAGGCGGCAGGCGACCAGTCGGCCGAGCCGAGCAGGATGTCGCAGACGGTCCTGGAGTCGCGCAGCGCGCAGGACAGGCCGGTGCCGAGCACGGTGTCGGCGTTGCCGGCCTCGTCGCCGATCAGCACCACGCCCTCGGTCAGCGGCGGCCCCTCGGGGACGCTGGACACCGACGGCCACACCGACAGCGGCCCGGCGGGCGTGGCCGCGGTGACCGCCTTGCCGTGGTCGGGCAGGCACTTGAGCTCGTACGCGGCCAGGAACCGGTCCACGCCGCCGGGCCCCCGGTAGCGGTGCTTGTTCACGGTGGGGAAGTTGAGATAGAGGCGGGCCCGGCCGTAACCCTGCGGGAAGACCATGAACATGACGTCGCCCTCGGTGCCCATGGCCTGCACGTCGGGCGGCCAGCCGTCCATGCCCTCGACCATCATGCCGCCGCCCCAGTGGTGCATGGAGTTGCGCATCGTGATGCCCACCTGGCGGCCGACCGTGCAGCCCCGGCCGGTCGCGCCGAGCACGATCCGGGGGCGCAGCTCGCGCGGGCCCAGCGGCGTGCCGTACGAGACGACCGGGCGCGGCCCCGGCGTGACCGTGATCTTGGCGGCCGCCATCTCCAGCCGGGCGCCGGCGGCCACGGCCTGCTCCGACATCAGCTCGCACACGGCGTGGTGCGGGAAGGCCATCGGGCCGCCGAAGCCGGGGATGAAACCGGTCATGTCCACGGCCTCGACCTCGTCGTCGGCGACCGCCTCGTCCCAGGTCATCCACTCGCGGATCTCCCAGCCGCCGCCGTCCCAGAAGCAGTCCTCCACTCCCAGGCGGCGGGCCTCCCTGATACCCCACGGCGCCAGCCACTCGCCGCGCACCAGGTCCTTGTAGGCCTCCTGCTTCTCCAGCACCACCACGGACAGGCCGCCCGCCGCCAGCTTGCAGGCCGCGGACGCTCCGGCGATGCCGCCGCCCACGATGACGACGTCGGGCTGCTCGGACACGTGTGTCAACTCCCCCACCTCTCCCAGTAGGTGCGTTCCTCCGCGCTGTAGCGCTCAGCCGGGCGAAAGTCGGTTCCCAGGGTGTAGGCGACCGGGATCATGCACACCTGCGTGACCCCCGACGGGATGCCGAGCAGGCGCCCGACCTCCCGTTCGTGGGGGACGTGCAGGCAGGTGATGGTGCTGCCGAGGCCCCTGCTGCGCAGCGCGAGCTGGAAGGACCAGATGGCCGGGAAGATGGAGCCGTAGAAGATGCTGGCCCTGGTCTCGCCGTGCCGCACCAGGTGGCCGGGGTCCTCCGCGACCTTGTCCGCCATCCGCACCCGCCACGCCTCGTTGATGGCCGCGATGTCCGGCGGTCGGCCGAGCACGCACGGGATGACGAGGACCGGCACCGCTTCGAGCGTCTCGGTGAGCGCGAGCGCGGAGGCGTAGTTGCGCTTGGCGCGGGCGTCGTTGCGGCGGCGGCCGGCGTTGGTCCAGATGTCGTTGCGGTGGAAGGTCCAGGACGAGCGGATCATCTCCGCCAGCTTCGCCTTCACCGCCGGTTCGGTGATCACCAGCCAGCGCCAGTTCTGGTGGTTGTTGGCCGTCGGCGCCTGCACCGCGACCTCCAGCGCCTCCCGTACGATCTCGGGCGGCACCGGCCGGTCCAGGTCGAGCCGGCGGCGCACGGACCGCGTCGTCGTCAGCAGCCGGTCGGTCTCGGCCACGTCGAAGGGCGGTGTGCTCATACCGCCCCCAGCAGAACGGCGCCCGACACCGACCCGGGGGCGGCGGTGAGCGCGAGCGCCTGCTCCACCGGCCCCGGCAGCACGGGATCGGTCAGATACCGGCCGAGGTCACCGGCGACCGGCCGGGCGAGCCCGGTGAGCGCGGGCGCGATCCCGTCGCGGACGGCCAGCGCGGCCATGGCGATGTTCATCGCCCCGCTCGCCGCCTGGCAGTCGCCGATCAGCGCGGCCGACGAGGTCAGCACCCCGCCCGCCGTCCCCAGCACCGCCGCCGCCTCCTCGCCGTCCCGCGACGAACCAGCACCCACCCCGACCACCACCCCCGCCCGCAACCCCAGCCCTCGCGCCACCCCGCCCATTGCGGAGGTCGAGGAGATGGGGGAGGTCCCGGAGTCCGGCGACTTCGCGGAGACCGCGAGTTCCGCCGTGGCCACGGACGTCGCCCCTCCCGCACCGACCGCTTCTGTAGGCGAACTGAGAGATTCAGCGGTTCGCGCGCCCGCCGGGACATGGGCGTCCGTGGGGTCGTGGGTGGCGTGGGTGGTGGCGAGTACCCGGGCGTAGGCCCGGCCGCCGCGGCCCGCGCAGTGGTCGGCGGACTCGACGACGAAGGCCACCGCCGCCGACCCCGGCACCGGCTCCGCAGCGCCTGTCTCGTACGGGGTCGGCGGGTCGGAGGGGTCACCGAACGCCTCGCCGGGCCGCTCGTCGGCCGCGACCACCAGGACCACCTCGGCCTTGCCCGCGCTGATCAGCTCAAGGGCGCAGTCGAGCGCGATCGAGGCCGACGCGCCGCCGTTGCAGATGGTGGTGGTCGGCCCGCGCAGGCCAAGCGTCTGGCAGACGGCTCCGCCGGTGGCGTTCAGCACGACGTTGGAGAAGCTCAGGACCGCCGGCTTGTTCGGGTTGAGCGCGATGCTCTCGTCGAAGCCGCCGGTGCTCTCGGCCGACCCCGCGCCGGTGGCGAAGATGAGCCCGACGTCGTCCAGCGCCTTCCTGGGCAGCTTCAGCCCCGCGTCCTCCCACGCCAGGCGCGAGGCCGCGATCGCCATCCGGGACAGCCGGTTCATGTGCCGCCACAGCGAGCGCGGCGCGTACGTCCGCCCGTCCAGCGACGGCGGGCGGCCCGCCGCGCGGAGCCCGGCCGAGATGGCGGCGCTCACCTCGGCGATGCCCGTGCCCGCGCCGGTGACCGGCCCCAGCCCGGTGATCACCGCCTCCCTGCGGGGCGGGTCCTCGTACGCGCGCGGCCCGCGTGGCCGCGTCAGCACGAGGGAGACGTTGTTGCCGCCGAACGCGTAGTTGTTGGACACGACCGTCTCGATGTCCATGGGCCGGGCCACGTTCGGCACGAAGTCCAGGTCGGTGGCCGCGGGCTCCCCGTCGAAGCCGATGGTGGGCGGGGCTACTCCGTGGCGCAGCGCCAGCACCGCGGCGACCGCCTCGACCGCGCCCGCCGCGCCGAGCGTGTGACCGAGGAAGGACTTGATGCTGCTGGTGGGCACCTGCCCGGCGCGCTCGCCGAACACCAGGCGCATCACCTTGGCCTCCATGGCGTCGTTGGCCGGGGTGCCGGTGCCGTGACCGCTGACGTAGTGCACGTCGCCGGGCGACAGGCCCGCGTCGGCGAGCGCGCGGCGCATGGCCGCGGCCCCTCCCCTGCCGGTCGGGTCGGGCGCCGTCGCGTGGTAGGCGTCGGCCGACAGGCCGTAGCCCGCGACCTCGGCGAGCGGGACCGCCCCCCGGGCCAGGGCCAGGTCCAGCGGCTCCAGCAGCAGGAAGGCCGCCCCCTCGCCCAGGTTGAGCCCGTCGGAGCGGCTGTAGGGGCGGCACGGGCCGGTGCTGAGCGCCTGCAGCCCGGCGAAGCCCGCGTACGTGCCGAACAGCAGCGGGTCCACGCCGCCGGCCAGGACGGCGTCCGCCTCGCCGGCCAGGATCTTGTCCTTGGCGAGGCCGACCGCGTTCCCGCCGGCCGCGCAGGCGGTCGAGACCAGGATGCGGGGCCCGCGCAGGCCCAGCCGTTCGGCGACCACGTCGCCGGTGCGGTGCATCGGCTGGTAGCGCCCCGCCTGGTCCGGTGTCGCCTGGCACTTGCCGAGGATGATCCCGAACCGCCCGGGGTCGGCGGCCGTCAGCCCCGCCATCGCCTGGCGCGCGGCGACGAGCGCCAGCTGGGCGGTACGGTCGAGAGAGGCGTCGGCGTCCGGCAGCTGCGACGTGATCCACTCGTCGGGCACCTGACCCGCGTGCCTGGCCTCGAACACCGCGTACGCCTCGTCCCGCACGGGGGTGAGGCCACCGCTGCCGCTGGTCAGCCGGAGCCAGAAGTCCGCGGGGTCGCGACCGGCCGCGCAGATGATGCCCAGGCCGGTGACGACGACGGGCCGCAGCGCCATGGATGTCTCCTTCACGAGAAGCGGGCCGGCCGATCAGATGATCGGCACGCTCCAGCTCTTGGGGACGATGTAGGGACTGGTGAGCGTGGTGACGCCGACGCCGCCGGCCGACAGTTCGAGCCCGGCCGCGGCCAGGTCGCGGTCCACGCGGGCCAGGCCGAGGGTGGCGTTCAGCCCGACGCTGTGCACGGCGTGCACGACCTCGCCGATGACCTGGTCGCCCGCCATGAGCCGGGTGCCCGGTGCGGGCACGCCGACCGCGCAGGTGAAGCCGACGGTGGAGCGCCCGGCGCCCGACTCGAACGCCTCCAGCACGGCCTCGCGGCCCACGAACGACTCCTTGGTGATGTCGACCAGCCAGTTGGCGCCGATCTCGATCACCGAGGCGCCCGGGGTGGCCTCGTGGCGCGGCATCGGCTGGCGGACCTCGAGCATCGCCAGTTCCAGGGCCTCCTGCCCGGCGGGGCGGGCGTGCTCGACCGACAGGCTCCACAGGCCCGGGGCCGACTCCCGGGGCACGATCATCTGGTATCCGTACTCGCCGGTGAAGCCCGTCCTGGCGAAGACGACGTCCACGCCGTCCCAGGTGGCCTCCGCCACGGACTCGAACGGCAGCGAGGCCAGCTCGGCGTCGATCAACCGGCCGACGACGCCCCAGGCGTACGGGCCCTCCAGCCCGACGATCGCCAGGTCCTCCGAGCGGTCGGCGATCTCGGCGCCCTCGTCGTTCCGCGCCCGCAGGTGCTCCAGCAGGCGGGCGCCCGCGCCGCAGGAGCTCTCCAGGAGGATCCCGTCCTCCCGGCCGAAGGCGATCACCTGGTCCACGATCCGCCCGTCCTCGTCGAGGACGAGGCTCATCATGCAGCGGTCGGAGGTGAGGTACTCCACGTCGCGGGCCAGCACCCGCTGGGCGAACTCGACCGCGGCGGGGCCGGTGATCTCGATGAGCCGGTGCCCGCCGAGGTCGATGACCGCGGCGCGTTCCCTCAGCGCCGTGTACTCCTCCGACAGCGCCTCGGGCGAGGCCGAGAAACGCAGCGGCACGGTCGCGTCGCCGATCTCGCCGTAGACGGTGCCCTCAGGATGCGTGGCCGCGAGGACGTTGGTCATGGTTCACACCTTTCGCACAGAACGTTGACCCGCCGGATCGGCGATCGTGAGAATTCCTTCGGCGGCCACCTGGCCCGCTACCCGGGCCGACACGCGGAACTCCGCGAATCCGCCGCCGCCTCCAGTCCGCTCGGCCGTCAGGGCGAGCTGGTCGCCGGGGACGACCGGGCGCCGGAAGCGCATCGACCTGACGCCCGCCAGGTAGCTGATCTCGCTGGCTCCGGCCAGGGCGAAGACCACGCCGGCGAGCTGGGCCAGCGCCTCGACGATCACGATCCCGGGCAGCACCGCCTCGTTCGGGAAGTGGCCCTGGAACCACAGCTCCGTGCCGGCGACGTTCTTGGTGGCCGTGCCCTTGACCCCCGGCTCCACCTTGCCGACCCGGTCCAGCAGCAGCATCGGCCAGCGGTGCGGCAGCACCGCGCGGATCTGGTCGTGGGTCAGCCCGTTCACCGGCCGCAGGCCGGCGGGCTTCGCCTCGGTAACCGTCATCCCCGGGCCCGCAGCGCCGGGTTGATCTCGTCGGCCAGCCGCGACACCGAGCCGAAGACGGCCATCTCGCTGTCGTAGAGCGCGACCCCGAACTCCGCCTCGATGGCGACGTAGAGTTCGAGCACGTCGAGGCTGTCCAGCTCCAGGCCCCGGCCGAACAGCGGCTGGTCGTCGGTGATCCAGCCCGGCTCGATCTCCAGGTCGAGCCGCGAGACGATCATCTTCTTGATCTGGTCGCAGGTCTGCTGGCGTTCGGCGGCCTTCGCGCGCAGTTCGTCGATGGTCATGATTTCTCCTAAGAACACGGCCTAGTGCCTTGGGTCGGGAGGGCCGGCTCACCCGAGGCCGCCGCCGTGGGCGACGACCACCGAGCCGGACATGTACGACGCCTTGTCGGAGGCCAGGAAGCTGACGATCGAGGCGATCTCCTCGGGCCGGCCCATCCGGCCGAGGCGGATGCGCGACTCGTACTGCTTCCTGATGGCGACGGGGACCTTGCGGGTCATGTCCGTGGCGACGAACCCGGGCGCGACGACGTTGGCCCGCACGCCGTGCGGGGCCGCTTCGTTGGACAGCGCGTGCGTGAAGGCGATGATGGCGCCCTTGGAGGCCACGTAGTTCGTCTGGCCGGGGAAGCCGCCGTCCAGCCCGCTGGAGGAGGACAGGGTCACGATCGAGCCGCTGCGCTGGTGCTGCATCAGCTTCAGCGCCTCCCGGCAGGTCAGGAACGTGCCGATGAGGTTGGTGTCCACCGGGCCGCGGAACTGCTCCAGGCTCATGGCGATGAGGAAGCGGTCCTGGGTGATGCCGGCGCTGGTCACCAGCACGTCGAGGCGGCCGTGGTCGGCCCGGATCTCCCGGAACACGCGACGTACCGACTCCTCGTCGGTGACGTCCGCCCGCGCGCTCGTCGCGCTGCCGCCTTCCTCCTCGATGAGGGCGACGACCTCCTTGGCGTCCTGTTCCGACCTGGCGTAGTTGACGATGACGTGGGCGCCCTCCCTGGCCAGGTCGAGCGCGACGGCCCGGCCGATCCCGCGCGACCCCCCTGTGACCAGGGCCACGGAGCCTTGGGTGAACAGCATCGGCGTCTCCAGGAATTCGGCAATCGCAGAATGACTTGTCTGGATCTACCCCATGTAAGCTACTAACTGGGGATATCACGCCTGTATCATGCGGATATCCCCGCATTGACTGAGGTAATCGACATATTCGATGCTGACGCCATGGATCAGCGCGAGGCCGATGTATTGGTGGTCGGGGGCGGGCCCGTCGGATTGTCCGCGGCCATCGAGCTTTCCCGCCACGGAATATCCACCTTGCTGGTCGAAAAACACGAGGGGACGTCGCATTTCCCCAAGGCCCGGCTCATCACCACCCGCACGATGGAGATTTTCCGTTCGTGGGGAATTCAGGACGAGGTGGAAGCCGCGGGAATGCCGCGCGAGGAGTTCCTCGCCGTGGGCGTCGGCAGCTCGCTGACCGCGGACGACTTCGTACGGTCGGCGGCGGCGCTGCGGCGCGACGCCCCGCACAGCCCCACCTACACCTTCCTCTGCTCCCAGGACCTGCTGGAGGTCATCCTGCGCCGCACCGCCGAGTCGGGGCCGGCGACGGAGGTCAGGTTCGGCACCACCATGACCTCGATGCGCGAGGTCGCGGGCGGCGTCGAGGCGGTCGTCTCGGGCGGCGGCGAGGAGACCCTGGTGCGCTGCCGGTACGTGGTCGCCGCCGACGGCAGCCGCAGCGGGGTGCGCGACTCGCTCGGCATCAAGGCCGAAGGGCCGCCGGTGCTCGGCCACATGATCAGCATCATGTTCGAGGCCGACCTGGGCTTCCTGCCCCGCGACCGGCGGGCCGCGCTGTCCTTCCTGCGCGACCCGCCGTGCGCCGTGGAGGCGGTCGACAGCGGGCGGCGGTGGATGGTGCAGACCGGGTACGAGCCCGAGGAGGGCGGCAGCCCGGCCGACTTCACCGAGGAGGCTTGCCTGGCCGCCGTGCGCACCGCCGTCGGGGTGCCCGGCCTGCCGGTCACCATCCTCGGCGTGATGCCCTGGCTGCAGCAGGCCAAGGTCGCCGACGGCTTCCAGTCCGGCCGGGTCTTCCTGGCCGGGGACGCCGCGCACGTGGCGACGCCCCAGGGCGGGTTCGGCATGAACTGCGGCATCCAGGACGCCCACAACCTGGCCTGGAAGCTGGCCGCCGTGCTGCGCGGCGCGGCGGGCCCGGCGCTGCTGGACACCTACACGGCCGAACGGCGTCCGGTGGCCGTGTGGACCGTGGACGAGAGCCTGAACAACGCCCTGATCACCTTCAACATGATGGAGGGGCGGCTGTCCATGCGGGAGGCCGTCGACCAGCAGGCGGGCCGGCGCAGCTGCGAAGGGCTGGTGCTCGGCTTCGCGTACGAGTCCGCGGCCGTGGTCCCGGACGGCACCCCCGCGCCCGCGCCCGCCGACCCCTACCGCACCTACGTCCCCTCGGCCCGGCCCGGCCACCGCGCCCCCCACGTGTGGCTGACCGGCCCCGGCGGGCAGGTCTCGACCCTGGACCTGCTCGGCCCCCGCTTCACCCTGATGACGGCGGCCCCCGCGTGGGCGCGCGCCTCCGCCCAGACCGGCGCCGACCTGGCCACGGTCCAAATCTCCCCCACCGGCGCGTACGACTCGGCGACCTGGACAGAGGAGTACGGCGTCGGCGAGACCGGCGCGGTTCTCATCCGCCCGGACGGCCACGTCGCCTGGCGAACCACGTCCCCTCCGCACGACGCGGCGCAAGAGCTGTCCACAGCGCTCTCGGCCATCCTCGCCCGAAACTGACACCCGCCCCAACCGCGAGCGCGCAGGTCAAAGGCACCCCGAACGCGGGTGCGGCGCAGGCGGGCGCGCAGATCAGGCGCTCCTCGGACGCGGGCGCGGCGCACGCGGGCGCGCAAATCAGGCGCTCCTCGGACCCGGGCGCGCAGATCAGCGCCGCCCCGAACGCGGGCGCGCAGAGCATGGGCGCGGCGCACGCGGGCGACGCGGACGCAGGGAGCGCCGCGCGGGTCAGACGCGGGCGACGCGGGTGCAGGGAGCGGCCGCGCGGGTCAGACGCGGGCGACGCGGGTGCGGAGGCGGGCGGCGCCGAGGCGGAGGGAGAGCGGGTTGCCGCAGGAGGTGGCGACGAGGTCGGTCACCGCCTCGGGGCCGAGCGCCGTGCCCGCCGCCCCCACGAGCATGTCCGCCAGCTCACGCGCCGCCTCCTCCCCCAGCGGCGCGAGGAACACGCGGTGCGCGCCCTGCCTGGCGACCAGGTCGTCCAGCGGATCGGCGCTGGTCACCACGACCCGGCAGCCCGCCCCGCCCGGCAACAGGGACGCCACCTCGTCGCCGTCGCCGGCGTTGTCCAGCACCACCAGCATCCTTCGGCGGGCGGTCCGGCTGCGGTACAGGGCCACCTTCTCGGCATGGTCGGCGGGAAGGTCACGCTCGCCGAGCGCCCGCAGGAACCGGTCCAGCACGGCGTGGCCCTCGATGCCCGCGAGGTCGGCGAAGAGCTGGCCGTCGGGGAACCAGTCGATCCTGGCGTGCGCCCACCGCAGCACCAGCGTGGTCTTGCCCACCCCCGGCGGACCCGTGACCACAAGAGCGCCGGGCGCCTCCCGCCCGGGCCGCAGCGCGGCGTCGAGCCCGGCCAGCTCCCCGTCCCTGCCCACGAACGGCAGCACCTGCGGCGGCAGCTGGCTGGGCACGACCGGGGCGGGCCGCTGCGCGGGCGGGCGCATCAGCGCGGTCTCGTCGCGCAGGATCTGCTCGTGCAGCCGCCGCAGCGCGGGCCCCGGCTCCAGGCCGATCTGCTCCAGCAGGAAGCGCCGCGTCTCCTGGTACGTGCGCAGCGCCTCGGCCCGGCGCCCGGCGCGGTACTGGGCCAGCATCAGCTGGGCGCGCACCCGCTCGCGGAACGGCGACTCGGCGACCAGGGCGAGCAGCTCGGGGATCACCTGATGGTGCCTGCCCAGCTCGATCTCCAGCTCCAGGCAGGTCTCCAGCGCCTCCAGCCGCCACTCGGCCATCCGCGCGACGTCGTACCGCAGCCCTCTGAGGTCCTCGAACGGGCTGCCGCTCCACAGCGCGAGCGCCTCGCGCAGCAGCGTGACGGCGCCCTGCTGGTCGCGGGCGGCCTGTTCGCGCGCCCGCGCCACCATGGCGGTGAACCTGAGCCAGTCGATGCTGTCGTCGGGCGCCCGCAGGAGATAGCCGGGGCTGGAGGTCTCGATCACGCCCGCGCCGAGCCTGCGGCGCAGCCGTGACACGCAGATCGCGACCTGCCGCCAGGCGCTGCGCGGCGCGGAGCCGGCCCACACCGCCTCGACCAGCCGGTCCACGCTGATCACCCGGTTGGCGTTGAGGAGCAGGCAGGCGAGGATGGCCAGCTCCCTGTTGGCGCTCATCGGCAGCTCGTCGCCGTCCTTGAACACCCTGAGCGGCCCCAGCACGCGGAACTCGAAGGCGGGCCCCGGCGCGGGCCCGGACAGCGGCGCGCCCATCAGGCGGCCCCGGCCGCGCGGCGCCGGAGCACGTCGGCGGCCCGTGAGGTGCCGCCGGCGGACCTGATGTCGCGGCACATCGCCTCGGCGTTGCGGCGCGACTCCGGGTCAGCCGCCACCGCGAGGACCGCGTCGACCAGGCTCTCCGGGGTCAGCTCGGCCGGCTCGACGACCCGGCCGAGCCCCAGCTCGCCGATCCGCCGCGCGGCCGGCCGGTCGACGGCCGTGGCCGGCACCACGACCATCGGGCAGCCCCAGTAGAGGGCCTCCATGGCCGTGCCCATGCCGCCGTGGGTGACCGCCACCGAGGCGTGTTCGAGCACGCGCAGGTGGGAGACCCACCGGCGCACCTCGATCGTGGGCGGCAGCGGGCCGAGCTCGGCCGGGTCCATGCCGTCGCCGAGCGTCACCACGCCGTGCCAGGGCAGCTCGGCGAAGGCGCGCACGCAGGTGCGCACCAGGTCGGGGCGCCCGCTGGCGACGGTGCCGAAGGACAGCAGCGCGACCGGCAGCCCGTCGCCCGGCGGCTCCCATCCGGACAGGAAGGCGCGCTCTCCGAGGCACGGTCCGACGAACGCGAACCGCTCGTCGAAGGTCTCGCCGGCGAACTGGAACGAGCGCGGCAGGGTGACCAGGTTGGAGTCCTGGACCTCCCACCACAGCTCGGCCGGGTCCGCCTCGACGCCGTGCGCGAGCGCCAGGTCCCGCGTCCTGCCGAGCATGTCGTCGACCCAGCCGGGCAGCTCCCGCTCCGCTTCCTGCCCGCCGTAGATGGACGAGAGGTAGGAGAAGTGGGCGTTGGACGCGAACACCGGGATCAGCTGCGTGGCCGGGAGCTTCCACTTCCTGGCCAGGACGCGGCCGGCGTGCAGGATCGAGATGTCGTAGACGATCAGGTCGGGCCGGTCGCGCAGCCGTTCGGCCGCCCGCAGCATCGCCGCGCTCTCGTCCAGGAAAAGGGAGAGCAGGCCCAGCGGGTCGTCCTCCAGCTTGCGCAGATCCACCGACTGGTAGGCCGAGTCGTAGCAGAGCACCGTGGCGCCCGCGCTCTCGATCTGAGGCGCCATCGCGCGCGCGGTCAAATAAGTGACCCGGTTTCCCTGGCGGACCAATTCGGCGACCACGGCAAGGTGGGGAATCACATGACCGTGATCGGGCTGACACATGAAAAGAAAGTGCCGCGTCATGTCAACTCTCCCGCTGGTTCAGCGTATCGGTCGCTCACTCAAGCTAATGATCGGCCGCCGGAAGGCAGCACCCCTAAACTCCCCCTCACCGCGGTTCGCCTCCCCCTGATTCCACCCCCATTCCTAGGGGTTCCGCGCGGCCCGCGGCGCTGTTTACCCTGGCCGCAATTGCGAGGAGGACGACGATGCCCACGCGGGTCTGGGACTATCTACCGGAATACGAATCCGAGCGAGCCGACATCATCGACGCCGTCGAGACCGTGTTCCGCTCCGGTCAGCTCATTCTGGGCGAGAGCGTGCGCTCCTTCGAGGCGGAGTTCGCCGCCTACCACGGGGTGCGCCACTGCGTGAGCGTCGACAACGGCACCAACGCCATCAAGCTGGCCCTGCAGGCGCTGGGCGTGGGCAGGGGCGACGAGGTCGTCACCGTGGCCAACACCGCCGCGCCGACCGTGGTCGCCGTCGACGCGGTGGGGGCGGTCCCGGTCTTCGTCGACGTCGACCCTCGGACGTACCTGATGGACGTCGGCCAGGTGGAGGCGGCCCTCACGCCGCGGACACGGTGCCTGCTGCCCGTCCACCTCTACGGCCAGTGCGTCGACATGGCGCCGCTGGAGCGGCTGGCGGCCCGCCACGACCTGGTGATACTCGAAGACTGCGCGCAGGCCCACGGCGCCCGCCACCACGGCCGGCCGGCGGGGTCGATCGGCCACGCGGCGGCGTTCTCCTTCTACCCGACCAAGGTGCTGGGCGCCTACGGCGACGGCGGCGCGACGATCACCTCCGACGGCGAGATCGACCGCGCGCTGCGGCGGCTGCGCTACTACGGCATGGAGGAGACCTACTACGTCGTCGAGACGCCCGGCCACAACGCCCGCCTGGACGAGGTGCAGGCGGAGATCCTGCGCCGCAAGCTGACCCGGCTCGACCGCTACGTCGCCGGCCGGAGGGCGGTGGCCGCCCGCTACGCCGACGGCCTGGCCGGCACCGGCCTGGTGCTGCCCGAGACCGCCGAGGGCAACGAGCACGCCTACTACCTGTACGTGGTGCGCCATCCGCGGCGCGACGAGATCATCGAGGCGCTGCGCGGGTACGACATCCACCTCAACATCAGCTACCCGTGGCCGGTCCACACCATGAAGGGCTTCGCGCACCTGGGTCACGCGCCGGGCAGCCTACCGGTCACCGAGGCGCTGGCCGGGGAGATCTTCTCGCTGCCGATGTACCCGTCGCTGCCGCCCGGCCTCCAGGAGAAGGTCATCTCCGCGCTCCGCGACGTCCTGTGACAGCTCAGGAGGTGTACTCCGGCAGCAGGCCGGCCGCCGCGGCCTCGCCCAGGGTGCGCGCGGTCCTGTCGCGTTCCGAGAGGATCGCCGGCGGGCCGGCGGGCAGCCGCAGCCCGATCTCCTCGTCGAACACCGAGAGCGTCAGCTCGTTCTCCGCGCGGTACTCCGCCGAGAGCAGGTAGCTCACCACGGTGTCGTCCTCCAGCGCGACGAAGGCGTGGCCGACGCCGGGCGGGAAGTAGACGGCGCGGCCGTTGCCGGCGGTCAGTTCCACCTGGTCCCACCGGGCGAAGGTCGGCGACCCGACCCGCAGGTCCACCACCAGGTCGAGGACCCGCCCTCCCGCGCAGTAGACGTACTTGGCGGTGCCGGGCGGCGTGAGCGTGTAGTGGATGCCGCGCACCACGCCGCGCCGGGAGACGTTCCTGCTGGCCTGCGCGACGGGGAACAGCGGCCGCCCGACCGCGGCCACGAAAGCCCTCTCCTGGTAAGGCGAGGCGAAGTCGCCCCGCTCGTCGCGGAAGACGTCCGGATCGAACGCGTACGCGCCGGTCACGGCGAGCTCACGGTGCCTCACGGGCGCCCTCCGGCCCGCCGCGCACGGCCGGGACCCACGGTCAGGCCCCCACGAGGTGGACCTCGGGGACGTACAGGATCCAGCGGCCGCCCGCCTCCCGGAAGGCGGTCTCCTTCGCCATGATCTCCTCCGCGTGGTTCCAGGCGAGCAGCAGCGCGTAGTCGGGGTACGGGTCGGCGAACGCCTCGGGCCCGCGCACCGGGATGTGGGAGCCGGGCGTGAGCCTGCCCTGCTTCGCGGGCGTCGTGTCGCAGACGAACGCCACCAGGTCCGGGCCGATGCCGCAGTAGTTGAGCACGGTGGCGCTCTTGGCGGTCGCGCCGTACCCGTAGACGCGGGCGCCCTGATCGCGCAGGCCCGTCAGCAGCGCGACCAGGTCGTCGCGGTTGGCGGCGACCCGGGCCGCGAAGTCGCGCAGCGTCGCGAGTTCGGTCAGCCCCCGGGCCTCCTCCTCCGCCAGCAGGGCGGCCACCGCCGGGGTGGGGGTCCGCGCGCCGCGTCTGGCCAGCGTGTACCGGACCTCGCCGCCGTGCACCGGCAGCCGTTCCACGTCCACCAGCTCGAACCCGTGGCGGCGGGCCATGGCGCGGACGGAGGCGGCGCAGAAGAAGTAGAAGTGCTCGTCGTAGATCTGGTCGAAGGAGCGGCGCGTCACGATGTCGCCGAGGTAGGGGTCCTCGAAGACCAGCACGCCCCCGGGGCGCAGCAGCGCGTCGGCCCCGCTCAGAATGGAGTCCACGTACGGGATGTGGCAGAGCGTGTTGGCCGCGTAGATCACGTCGGCGGGCCCGTCCGCGGCGCGGACGGCGGCGGCGACGCCGGCCTCGAAGAAGTCCTTGCGCACGCGCACGCCCCGGGCCGCCGCCAGGTCGGCCACCCCGCCGGACGGCTCGACGCCGAGATGCCGGACCCCGGCGTCGGCGACGGTCTTGAGCATGGTCCCGTCGTTGCAGCCCAGCTCGACCACGAACGGGTCAGGACCGGTCAGCTCGGTGGCGAGCAGCCGCTTCGCCACGCCCTCGAAGTGCTCGCGCATCACCGCCGACCCCGAGGAGAGGTACGGATAGCTCTCGTGGAACATCCGTTCCCTCGGCACCTCTTCGAGGAGCTGGGCCATCGAGCAGTCCTCACAGACCCCGACGGCCAGGTGGAAGAAGAACTCGGGCGCCGGGTCGCCGGGGAGGACGAAGTGGTCGGAGAGCGGCTGCCTCCCGAAGTCGGCGAACCCGTGCAGCTTTCCTGAACAGACGCGGCACTCCATGCGCTCCTCCATGATCGTTCAGCCCTCGGGATGGCGGTAGCGCACCCACACGTCCCCGGTCTGCACGTATCCGGTGAGCCGGATCAGGACACCGTCGTGGGCGAGCGGCACGGGCGGGCGGTTGAAGACCGCGCCCATCCAGCGCCGTACGACTCCTTCCTCACGGACCAGCCAGCCGCGCGGCAGGATGACGACCACGTCGCCGAACCAGGAGGTGATCTCCACGTCGAGCACGATCTCCCGGTGCGGGCAGTCGGCCATGGTGAAGTCGATCTTCACGGTGCCGAAGCGGCCCGCCTTGGCGCTGATGTACGGGGGCACCGACCAGCGTCCGTGGCGCACGACCTTGCCGCTGCGGGTGTGCAACTCCAGCCCGCCCGTGGTGGGGACGGACAGCGGCATCGTGGGACTGACCGGGACCGGCAGGCCGATCTGCGGCAGGTCCGCCACCAGCGCTTCCAGCTGTCCACGGGTGATGGCGGTGTAGGCGCGGTCGACCCGCTCGTTGAGCTCTTCGAGGGTGATGCGTCCCTCGCCGACCGCGACGCGGAGCATCTCGGCCACTCTCTCGCGATCCTGGTCGCTTGCTCGCATGTCCGGCTGCTCGGTCATGGCGTCCACCCTAGAAGGCTATGAAGGGTCTCACCGGCGCATAACCCCTATTTCCCCGAGGCCGACCCGACAGGGGACCGAGGCCGGGCCGGTAGGGGTTGAGCGGCGTCGCCGCGCCGTGACAGGTTCGGCCGTGACGGGGGCCAGGGGTGAGGAGGCTGCCATCATCGACGTTCGCGGCTGGCTGGCGGAGATCGCCGGTCACACCTTCATGCAGGCGACGCGGGTGCCCCTGGACGAGCTGACCGGCTGGCGGGAGGACCCGGAGACGGGCGACATCCGCCACCGGAGCGGGCGGTTCTTCACCGTGGAGGGCCTCGACGTCCGGCATCCCGCGGGGCCGGTGACCTCCTGGACGCAGCCGATCATCAACCAGCCCGAGGCGGGCATACTCGGCATCCTGCTCAAGCGCGTGGACGGGGTGCCGCACCTGCTGATGCAGGCCAAGAACGAGCCGGGGAACGTGGGCGGACCGCAGCTCTCGCCCACCGTGCAGGCCACCAGGAGCAACTACACGCGGGTGCACGAGGGGCGGCGGGTGCCGTACCTCGGCTTCTTCCGCGAGCCGCGCGGCCGGGTGCTCGTCGACGTGCGCCAGTCCGAACAGGGCGCGTGGTTCTACCGCAAGCGCAACCGCAACATGGTGGTCGAGGTCGCCGCGCACGTGCCGGCGGCCGAGGGCTTCCGCTGGATGCCGCTGCGGCACGTGCACGAGCTGCTGGCCGTGCCCGACCTGGTGAACATGGACGCCCGTACGGTCCTGGCCTGCCTGCCGCCCCAGGGCGGCGCGCGGGACGGGGACGAGGGCTTCGGCGCGCTCGTGGCGCGCTCCCGCGTGCCGGGGCGGCGGGCCGCGCACGGCATGGGCGAGATCCTGAGCTGGCTGAGCGGCCTGCGTTCCACGACCGACATCCAGGCCAGGCCGCTGGCGCTCGGGCGGCTGCGCGGGTGGCGGCGGGCCGGCGGCCGCATCGCGCACGACACCGGCAGGTTCTTCGAGGTCATCGGGGTGCGCGTGCGGGCGCACGGGCGCGAGGTCGGCGGCTGGGACCAGCCGATGATCGCGCCCGTCGGCACCGGGGTCGTCGCGTTCCTGGTCATGCGGATCGGCGGGGTGCTGCACGCTCTCGCGCACGCGCGCGCCGACCCCGGCTACACCGACGTGGTGGAACTGGCCCCGACCGTGCAGTGCACCCCCGGCAACTACGACCACCTGCCGCCGCGCGCCCGGCCGCCGCTGCTGACGGAGGTGCTGGCGGCCCGGCCGGACAGCGTGCGCTTCGACACGGTGCTGTCGGAGGAGGGCGGCCGCTTCTACCGGGCGCGCAACCGCTACCTCGTGGTGGAGACCGACGAGGACCCGCTGCCCGGCCACCCGGACTTCCGCTGGCTGGCCCTGCACCAGCTGGACGAGCTGCTGCGGCACAGCTACTACCTCAACGTGGAGGCCCGCACCCTCGTCGCCTGCCTGCACGGCCTGACGCGCGACGAGCGGCTCACCGCAGCAGCTCGATGACCTTGCCGAAGTCCTCCATGGCCGGCTCCATCACGGTGAAGTAGGACAGGCGGAACCTCTCCCGGTGCTCGCGCACCTGCTCCGCGATCTGCGCGGGCGTCCCCACGAACAGCGTCGGCAGCTCCAGCAGCCGCTCGGGCGGCAGGTCCGGGGCGTAGCGGCGGACGGTCTCCGCGCCGGCCCGCCGGTCGCGGGTCAGCACCGTGGCCTTGGACAGCACGTTCAGCTCGATCCGCGGGGCGCGCGCCCCCGCCTCGGCCAGGACGAACTCGACCCGCCGCCGCAGCGTCTCCGCGTCGACCAGCGCCGTCCTGCCGTACTCCGCCCGGTAGGGGGCGCCGGTGAAGCTGACGATCTCGGCCCTGCGGGCGGCCAGCCGCAGCACCCGGTCGCCGTGGCCGCCGATCATCAGCGGCGGCCCCTTGTGCCGCAGCAGCGTGTCGAGCGTGCCGACCAGCTCTTCCAGGCGGCGGACGCGCGAGGCCGGGTCGTCGGGCAGGCCCAGGGCCGCGAACTCGGACCTGACGTAGCCGGTGCCGACCCCCAGCTCCAGCCGTCCGCCGATGAGCCGGTCGGTGGTGGTGACATCCCTGGCCAGCAGGACGGGGTGGTGGAACGCGGCGTTGAGCACGTACGTCCCGATGACCGCCCGTTCGGTGGCCTCGGCGGCCAGCGTCGCGCTGGGGAAGGGCGAGAGCAGGTTCAGGTGGTCGGGCACCGCGATGACGTCGTAGCCCAGCGCCTCGGCGCGCCGGCACTTGGCCGCCCATCCGGCCCCCGAGCAGTCCTCGGTGATCAGGACGACGCCGAACCGCAGAGGGGTCATCGGGCGGCTCCTTCGGAGCGGCGGGCCTGCCGGGGCACGGCGGCGGCCCGGGGCTCGATCATGGCGATGGCGGTGAGGAGGAGACCGCGCCCGGCCGTCCACCGGCCGTGGAAACCGGTCAGCGGCCGGCCCTGCCAGCGCGGCCCCGGCACCATCAGGCGCGCGTGGAACGTGCCGCGCTCCGGGTCCAGCACGATCGCCGCGTCCTGGAAGTCCAGCCAGCGCCTGGCCAGCGGGAACCACGCCTTGTAGACCGACTCCTTGGTGCTGAACAGCAGGCGGTCCCAGTTGAGGCCCGGGTGCTCGGCGGCCAGGCGGCGCAGCATCTCGCGCTCCCTGGGCAGGGTCACCGCCTCCTCCACGCCGGACGGCAGCGGGGCGTCGGGCTCGGCGTCGATGCCGACGGTCCCGCCGACGGCGCCGACGGCCGCGGCGCGGTAGCCGTCGCAGTGGGTGATGCTGCCGATGAGGCCGGCCGGCCAGCGGGGCTCGCCGTAGGTGCCGGTGAGGACGGGCACCGGCGGCAGGTTCAGTCGTTCCATGGCCTTGCGCACGCAGTGGCGGGCCGTGGTGAACTCCTGGCGCCGTTTGTCGGCCACCTGGCGGACGAGTTCTTCCTCGGCGGGCAGGAGCACGGCGTCGGGCGGGTCGCCGAAGGCGTCGTAGGAGTGGATCGTCGCGGGCAGAATCGCTTCGATCACCCGCATCTCCCTCCTCGCGCCCGTCGCCGCGGGAAACCCCCGCACAGTAACGAAATACCACGATTTCCTGCGGCCCCGAAAGAAGGACCTCCGCCTCTGTCACCAGAATTAGGGGGCTGATAGGGGGGTCTCTGCCGGGCCCGCCCTTGAAACCCCTACTGCCGCAGGGGGAGTCTGTGGCTTAACACATCTCGGGCAAATCACGGCACCTGCTCCACCCGAGTGGTCGTAAAATACCGGCGATTCACCGGGAACTGTTCCCGATAATGGACGCATGAAGGGAATTCGGTGCGTTACACGAGGCTAGGCCGGATGGGGCCTCTCATCTCGAACATCGGGCTCGGCTCGCTGGCTCTGAGCGGCGCCTACGGCAGCGTCGACCCCGCCGAGGCCGAACGGGTGGTCCGCCGGGCGCTCGACGCCGGTGTGACCCTCCTCGACACGGCCGACTTCTACGCCGCCGGCGAGGTGGAGCGCCTGATCGGCCGGGCCGTCGCCGGGCGGTCCGACGACGTCGTGGTGGCCACCCGCGGCGGGGCCCGCGTGCGCGGGCCGGAGGAGCCGGTGGAGTTCGACGGCAGGCCCGACTATCTCGAACAGGCCTGCGAGTCCTCGCTCAAGCGCCTCGGCGCCGACCACGTCGGGATCTACTACCTCTACTGCCAGGACTCCCGCGTCCCGATCGAGCACAGCATGACCCGCCTGGCCGCCCTGGTGCGGGCCGGCAAGATCCGCTACATCGGGCTGTCCAACGGCACTCCCGACCAGCTCCGGCGGGCGCACGCCGTGCATCCGGTCACGGCGCTCGCCATCGAGTACTCCCTCTGGGGCACCTGCGTCGACTCCGCGCTGCTCGCCACGGCGCGCGAGCTGGGCGTGTCCGTCGTGGCCGCCCGCCCGCTCGGCCGCGGCTTCCTCACCGGCCGCATCAGGTCCGACGACCGCCTGGACCCGGGCGACTGGCGGCGCGCCGACCCCAGGTTCCGGCCCGAGCGGCTCCGGTCGCACGCCGGGCCGCTGCAGCGGCTCGAAGCCGTGGCGGCGCGGCTCGACCTGGGCTCGGGACGGCTGGCGCTGGCCTGGCTGCTGTCGCGCGAGGAGCACATCGTGCCGGTCCCCAGCACGCGCGACCAGGTGCACCTGGAGATGAACATCGCCGCCTCGGCGGTCGAGCTGCCTCCCGAGTCCCGCGAGTGGCTGACGGGGCTGTCTCCCCAGGGCTTCCCCCCTGACACCGGCGGCCGGTCGCCCGCTCCCCTGCTCTGAGGCGCGCCGGGCGCCTCAGTCGAGGTCGCCCCGGGTGCGCGGCGCGATCAGGGAGGCGGCGAGTGCCTTGTTGACCGCGTCGATCCGCGAGACCGCGTTGAGCTTGACGAAGATGTTGCGCATGTGGCGCTTCACCGTCGCCTCGGCCAGGCCGAGCTTGCGGGCGATCTGGCTGTTGCTCAGCGCGTGCGCCGCGAGCTGGAGCACCTCCAGCTCCTTGTCCGTCAGCGTGGGCGCGGCCGTCGCCTCCACCTGCGCGACGCTGTTGCGCGAGACGGCGAGCACGATCCTCGTGGGCTCCTCGTGCACGCTGCGCACCGCCGCGATCAGCTCGTGCCGGTGCACGCTCTTGAGCAGGTAGCCGCGGATGCCCGCGCCCAGCAGCCGGCTGAGCAGCTGGGGTCCGTCGTACATGCTGAGGATGATGATCCTGGTGTCCGGCGACAGGGTACGGATCCGCGACACGGTCTCGGTGACCTCGTCGCCGGGGATCTCCACGTCCAGCAGCACGATGTCCGGGCAGGTGTCGGCGATCATGGTCACCGCGGACATGGAGTCGCCCGCCTCGCCGACGATCCGCATGTCGCCGACGGACTCCAGGATCTCCCGCAGCCCTTCCCTGAACAGGGCGTGGTCGTCCACCAGGGCGATGGTGATGATGAGGTCGTCAGCCACCATCGGGGCCGTCGCTCTGCCTCTTGAGCGGGATGAACAGCTCGACCAGGCATCCGCCGCGCGGCTCGCTGGAGATCGCGACCCGGCCGCCGAGCAGCGTGGCCCGCTCCCGCATCGAGGCCAGTCCCACACCGCCGTGCTCGCGGGCGCTCGCCGGGTCGAAGCCCCGCCCGTCGTCCTGCACCGAGGCGATCAGCGCGTGGGGGGCGATGTCCACCCGGATGAACAGGGCCGCCGCCTCGGCGTGGGTGAGCGCGTTGCGCGCGGCCTCGCGGATGATGAGGAACGCCTCGTCGATGCACCTCGGCTCGGCCCACGACTCGTCGCCGTTGACGTCGAGCCCGATGCAGATCCGGTCTTCGTCGACGGTCTCCAGGAAGGCCAGCAGCGACTTCTCCAGGCTTCCCACGGAGGCGGCGGGGTGCAGCTCGGAGGTGATCTGCCGCAGGTTCTCCATGATCTCCTGTACGGCCTGCTGCACGATCGCGATCTTGGCCAGGGCCCGCGCCGGGTCGGTGGCGTGGTAGACCTCCGACAGGGCCAGCTGCTGGTGGGCGACGCTGATGCCGTGCCCGATCCGGTCGTGCAGCTCGCGCGCTATGCGCCGGCGCTCGTCCTCCTGGGCCTGGTGCACCTGGTTGAGCAGGAAGCCGTGGTAGCTCTCCGAGGCCTCGCGGACGCGCCGCGACAGGCTCTCCTCCATGCCGGTGACCGCCAGCGCCAGCACCTCGGCGGGCGAATCGAAGTCGGCGGCTATTCGCCGGGCGAGATGAGCGACCGCGGTGCCGAAGAAAAGTGAGCCAGCCTCAAGAGAAGCGGCGGGATGAACCCCTCCCGCCGCGCGCGCGTTCCCGACTTCCCGCGCGTGATGTTTGTAGAGGTTACTTACCTGAACCTTTCCGGCGCGTAGCGTAGCGGCCACGTCCTCCAGGATGTACTGCGCGGTCAATAGGGCCTGATGCCGGGCCTGAGAGGCAGTGAAGGCCGCGTTTCCGGCGGTCAGCAGGGCCGACTCGAATTCGGCCAGGATTTCGTCCCGACAGGCCTCCACGCATCTCGCCGGATCATCGGCCGCCTTGTATTCCCCCTCCACTGACGTCCCCTCCGCCCGTGGGCCGAGTACAAGCACGCCTTCCACTATCGATCATCCGAGTGATGTGCGCAACATTTATCGTCATATGTTCGACAGGACAGCCGTAACATGAACGAGCTGTTGCGTCGCCATAAACGTCTCGTAAGGCCTGCGCCGCGCGGCGCGGCCCTGCTCCCGGCCGACGGCGCGCGTCCCCGCGACGACCACGGCCACGACGCCGGCCGCCATCACCGCCAGCACGCCGACCAGCGGCACGTCCCACACGACGACCGCCACGCAGAAGGCGGCGAGCAGTCCGGGCGCCGCCACGATCATCATCCGGCGCGCGGCGCTCTCGCCGATCAGGACGCCGAGCGTGCGCCGGCCCGCCGCCGCGTCACCCGGGATGTCGGACAGGTCCTTCGCCGGCACGCCGACCAGCACCATCCAGCAGACCGCGGCGGCGGCGAACACGATCAGCCCGGTCGGCGCGACCTCGCCGGTCCCGGCCGTCGCGACGGTGAACCCGGCGAGGTAGGAGAGCAGCCCCGACAGCATGAGCACGATCACCGTGCCGCTCGAACTGGCCTTCAGCGGAGCGGGCGGTCCCGAGTAGAGATAGCCGAGTGCGAGGTTGACCGCGATGATCCAGGTCATCGGGCCGGGCAGGCCCACCGTGGCGACGAGCGACAGCACGGCGGCCACCGCCGCCACGGCCGCGGCGGTGCGGGGGCGCAGCTCGCCCCTGGCGATCGGCCGGCCGGAGCCGTTGATCCGGTCCTCGGCGATGTCGGTGACGCCGTTGTAGAGGTAGATCGCGAAGATCGAGGCCACCCAGGCGACGCCTCCCTGGAAGACCATGAGGGGATCGGCGAGCGAGGTGATCGGCAGGGCCAGGGCGACCCCGGTCAGGTAGCGGAGCGACGAGACGGCCAGCACGGACGGGCGGGATTCGGCGAGGCACAGCGTGATGACGCGGGCGGGGAAAGGGGCCAACAGTGTCCAATTGGCTGACATATTCGGGATTGTGACCAGGGGTGACCCGCCTGATAAGAGGGGCGCACGGAAGTTGTAGTGGGTCTACGCCTTTCGATACCCCAGGTTGCCTCCTTGGATACCGGTCCCGAACTCATGGTGCACCCGCTTGTCCCGCCTTGGCGACCCCTATAGTTTCGCCCTCGTACCCAGAGATCCGTCGACTTTCGAGACCGGCGCGCAAAGTCGCCCTCCGGAGAAGGCTCCGGGGACGATTTCCGTGATGAATCCCGCGATATTCGAGAACCCCGGCACGCTGCCGGAATCCGCCTCCGCCACGGCCGGTTCCCATCCGCCGCATATCCCAGAACAGGACGTCATCAGGAAGGAAATCAGACCATGCAGGGCGCCGAACGCTATACCGGTTTCACCCCCCTCGACCTCCCCGACCGGACCTGGCCCAGCAGGCGCCTGCGCTCGGCCCCGCGCTGGCTCTCGACCGACCTGCGTGACGGCAACCAGTCCCTGGCGCGCCCGATGACCCCCGAGCGCAAGCTCATGATGTTCGACCTCCTGGTCTCCATGGGCTACAAGGAGATCGAGGTCGGCTTCCCGGTCGCCAGCCGCGACGACCACGACTTCGTACGGCTGCTCATCGAGCGGGACCTGATCCCCGACGACGTGCGGATCACCGTGCTGACCCAGGCGCGCGAGGAGCTGATCAGGGCCACCCTGGACTCGCTCAAGGGCGCGGACCGGGCCATGGTCCACATCTACAACGCCACGTCCCCGCTGTTCCGCCGGCTGGTCTTCGACCTCGACCGCGCCGGCTGCAGGCAGCTCGCGGTCCGCGGCACGCAGGTGATGATGGACCACGCCGAGCGCGTGCTGGGCGACTGCGACCTGGGCTACCAGTACTCCCCCGAGCTGTTCAACGAGACCGAGCCCGACTTCTCCCTCGAAGTCTGCTCGGCCGTCATGGACGTCTGGCAGCCGGAGGCGGGCCGGGGCATCATCCTGAACTTCCCGACCACCGTCGAGCGCTCGCTGCCCAACGTCTTCGCCGACCAGATCGAGTGGCTGGACCGCAACCTGCCGCACCGCGAGCACGTGTGCCTGTCCGTCCACCCTCACAACGACCGCGGCACCGGCGTGGCCTCCGCGGAGCTGGCGCTGCTGGCGGGCGCCGAGCGGATCGAGGGCTGCCTGTTCGGCAACGGCGAGCGCGCCGGCAACGTCTGCCTGGTCACCCTGGGCATGAACCTGTTCTCCCACGGCATCGACCCCGGCATCGACTTCTCCGACATCAACGCCGTGCGCCGCACCGTCGAGCTGTGCAACCAGCTGCCGGTGCACCCCCGGCACCCCTACGGCGGCGACCTGGTCTACACCGCCTTCTCCGGGTCCCACCAGGACGCCATCAAGAAGGGCTTCGACGAGCGGGAGCGTGAGGCCGCGGCCACCGGCGCGGACCCGTCCCGCCTGCCGTGGCGCATGCCGTACCTGCCGGTGGACCCCAAGGACGTGGGCCGCACCTACGAGGCGGTGGTACGGGTCAACAGCCAGTCGGGCAAGGGCGGCGTCGCGTACGTGATGAGCGCCTGGCACGGGCTCAACCTGCCGCGCGGGCTCCAGGCCGAGCTGGCCGCCCGGGTCCAGGAGCGGGCCGAGACGCTGGAGGGCGAGCTGTCGCCGAGCGGGATCGGGGCGGTGTTCCGCGAGGAGTACCTGTACCGGGGCGACCCCGCCGCGCCGCTGGCGATCGGCAGGACACCGCTCGTGGTCACGCTGCACGTCGACGGCCGCATGGAGATGAGCGGGCCGCGCGCCGACGCGGTCCGCGCGCTCGGCGCCGCGCTCGCCCCGTGGGGCGTCCGGCTCCGCGCCGTGCACCGCACCGCACCGCCACTGGACGCGGACCTGACCCCGGAGCAGCCCGCGCTCGCCGGCCACTCCCCCGATGACGTCGTGGTCTACGCCGAGTGCGGCACGGGCACCGGCGCGGGCACGGGCGTGGCGTGGGGTGCCGGCATCGGCGCGGACGTGACGGCCGCGGCGCTGTCGGCCGTGCGGGCGGCGGGCCGCAGGCTGGCCCGCAGGGCCGACCGGCCGGCCCAGGCGCAGGACCGCGCGCGCCCGGCCGCCGACCGCCCCCACCTGATGGCCGCCGGAGAGTAGCCCGTCATGTCACGGATCAGGACCAGACGCCCCAGGCCCAGGCGATCCGGCCAGGACGCGCTCGACCTGCGGACGCCCTCCGGACGCAAGCTGCCCTACTGAACCCGCGCAAGAGGAGGATCATGGCACCGGACGATCGGCGGCAGGACGCGGCTCTCCTGATGGAGCTGCTGGAGGAGGCGAAGGCCGGCAGGGGCCGGATCGCGATGGTGACGGGCGCCGTCGCCACCGGCAAGAGCGAGCTGCTGCACGACTTCGCCGAGCAGGCGCTCCGGCACGGCGCGCTCCCGCTGTCCGCGACAGGCTCCCTCGCCGAGCGCGACCTGCCACTCGGCGTGCTCTCGCAGCTCGTGCGGAACACACCGGCCGACGAGCACCGCGCGGCCACGCTGGACCTGCTGCGCGAGGGCGCCCGCGCGCACCTGTCACGCGCGCCGGGCGCGGAGTCCTTCGCGCACGTGGACGCGCAGATCGTGGACGCCCTGTGCACAGTGCTGCTGAAACTGTCGGAGCGCCGCCCTCTGGCGATCGTCGTGGACGACGTGCAGCACGCCGATCGCGCCTCGCAGCTGTGCCTGTCCTACCTCGCGCGCCGGGTGAGGTACGCCCGGGTCGTGCTCGTACTCAGCGGCCCTGACCACCACGCCCACCCGCACCCGCTCCTGCGCACCGAGGTGGAGCGCCAGCCGCACTGCCGCCCGGTGCGGCTGGCGCACCTGGCGGAGGAGGGCGTGGCCGAGCGGGTGCGGCAGCGGGAGGGGGCGCAGGCGGCCGACCGCTTCGCCGCCCGGTGCCACGAGCTGAGCGGCGGCAACCGGCTGCTGGCGGACGCGGCGCTGGAGGACCTGCGGGCCACCGGCGAGCCCGGCGAGAGGTACGCCGACGCGGTGCTGGCCTGCCTGCAGCGCGCCGATCCCGACCTGCTCCCCGTGGCCCGCGCGCTGGCCGTGATGGGCGAGCCCGGCGCCGCCGGACGGCTGCTCGGCCGGGGCGAGGCGGCCACGGCCAGGGCGGTCCAGGCACTGGCCGGGGCCGGGCTGCTCACCGGCGGCCGGTTCCGGCACGAGGCCGCCGCGTCCGCCGTGCTGGCCGGGCTGGACACCTCGGAGCTGATCGACCTCCACCGCCGGGCGGCGGAGCTGACCTACCAGGAGGGCGCGCCCGCCGCCGTCGTGGCCGGCCACCTCCTGCGGGCCACCCACGCGGGAGACCCGTGGGCGCTGTCGGTGCTGGAGGAGGCCGCCAAGCAGGCGCTGCGCGACGACGGGGTCGAGTCGGCCATCGAGTACCTCAAGCTGGCCTGGCAGGCGTGCGACGACGAGCGGCGCAGGGCGCGGATCACCACCACGCTGGTGCGGGCCAGGTGGCGGATCGACCCGGGGACGCAGACCGGCCAGCTGGCCGAGCTGACCGAGGCGCTGCACCAGGGCCATCTGGGCGGCGGCGACGCCATCGTGCTGGCCAGGGCGCTGCTGTGGCACGGCCACGTCGCCGACGCCAAGGACGTGCTGGGCTGCCTGGGCGACGGCGGGGAGCTGGACCGCGAGGCGGTGGCGGAGCTGGGCGCGACCCGTGCCTGGCTCCGCAGCAGCTGGCCCGCCTTCCTGCCGCATCTTCCTGAGCCGCCCGCCGAGCAGGCGGGCGGCGCGGCCCGCTCGCTCGGCGCCGACCGCCGGCTGGTGTCGGCCGACGCGCTGGCCTCCACGCTGAGCGAGGGCCCGCAGGAGGAGCTCGTGACCGTGGCCGAGCGCATCCTGCGCGGCTCCCGCCTGGACGAGATGTCCATGGACGCGGTGGAGTGCGCGCTGCTGACCCTGATCTACAGCGACCGGGCCGACCGGGCCGCGCCCTGGTGCGACGTCTTCGTGTCCGAGGCGGCCGACCGGCACGCGCCCAGCCGCCAGGCGAGGCTGTCGGCGATCCGGGCGGAGATCTCGCTGCGCCGGGGCGACCTGGCCGCGGCGGCGCGCGACTCCCAGCGGGCCCTGGAACTCGTCTCGCCGGAGAGCTGGGGGGTCGCCGTCGGCGCGCCGCTGGGCATCCTGCTGATGGCCGGGGCCGGCATGGGCCGCCATCTGGACTACCTGCGCCAGGCCGCCCAGCCGGTGCCTGAGGCCATGCTGGAGACCCGGTTCGCCGCCCAGTACCTCTACGGCAAGGGCCGCTTCGCGCTGATGTCGGGCCAGCCCAGGCAGGCGCTGCGCGACCTGCGCCTGTGCGGTGAGCTGACGTGCGCGTGGGGGCTGGACGTGCCGGAGTTCGTCCCGTGGCGGCTGGACGCGGCCGAGGCGCTGATCCGCCTCGGCGAGGTGGACGAGGCGCGCGGGCTGATCGAGACCCAGCTCGCCGGCTGCGGCAAGCGGTCGAAGCGGGTGCACGGGATGGCGTTGCGCCTGCTCGCCGCGGCGAGCGAGGTGCGGCACCGCGTCATGCTCCTGCGCCGCGCCGCCGACCTGCTGCGGGCGGGCGGAGACCGGTACGAGCACGCCAGGGCGCTGTTCGACCTCACCGAGGCGTACCACGCGATCGGCGAGCACCGCAGGGCCGGGATGCTGAGCGGCCGGGCCGGCGCGCTGGCCCAGGAATGCCACGCCGGCGCGCTGATCCGCGATCCGGCCCGCGCCCGCAGGAACGGCCAGGCGAACGGACAGGTGAACGGACAGGTCAACGGTCAGGTGAACGGCCGGCTCAACGGGCACGCCGGCGGGCAGAGCCCGGAAGCGGCGCTCAGCGAGGCCGAGCAGCGCGTGGCGGCGCTGGCCGCGGACGGGTACTCCAACCGGGAGATCTCCGGCAAGCTCTTCATCACCGTGAGCACCGTGGAGCAGCACCTGACGCGGATCTACCGCAAGCTCAACGTCTCGCGCCGCCGTGACCTGCCGGCCGGTCTGGCCGGCAGGTCACTGTAGCGATCTCACTCGGCGACGGCCGTGCGCATGACCCACTCGAAGACGACGGCGCGCTCGCCGTCGACGGTGGCGCTCTCGCCGCCGCGCCTGAAGTGCTCGTACCCGGCGCCGTGCGGGAGCTTGAACACCTCGGTGCCGGGGCTCACGCGCTGCACCCGCCGCTCGGCCGGAACCGCCTCCGGTCCGCCGACCAGGACGGCTCTGATCTCCTTCATGGTGCCTCCTCTTGGTGAGAGGTGTTCACAGCGGGATGCTGGAGTGGCGTCCGCGCGCCCGGGGCGCCCGGTCCAGCGCCTGGGCCAGCCTGAGCCGGGTCGTCTCCGGCGCGATCACCTCGTCGACCACGCCGAGCGCGATCGCGCGGGCCACCCCGCCGGCGGTCCGGCGCTGCTCCTCTGCCAGCCGGGCGCTCAGCTCGTCGCGCTCGTCGTCGGGGGCGGCGGCCAGGGTCTTGCGGTGCAGGACGCGTACGGCGCTCTCCGCGCCCATGACCGCCACCTCGGCGTCCGGCCAGGCGAAGGTCGCGGTGGCGCCGAGCGAGCGGGAGTTCATCGCGATGTAGGCCCCGCCGTAGGCCTTGCGGGTGATCAGCGTGACGCGCGGCACCACGGACTCGGCGAAGGCGTGCAGGAGCTTGGCGCCCCGCCGGACGACGCCGCCCCATTCCTGGTCCACCCCGGGCAGGAAGCCGGGGACGTCGACCAGCACGACCAGGGGAACTCCCAGGGAGTCGCACATGCGCACGAACCGCGCGCTCTTCTCCGCCGACAGCGAGTCCAGGCAGCCGCCCTTGCGGATCGGGTTGTTGGCCAGGACGCCGATCGGACGGCCGCCGAGCCGGCCGAGGCCGACCAGGACGTTGGCCGCCCAGCGGGGCTGCAGCTCCTCGAAGACCGGCCCGCGCGCGTCACCGTCCACGAGGGCGCGCACCAGCGGCCGCACGTCGTAGGCGCGCCGCGGCGACTCGGGCAGCAGCGCGCGCAGGTCCCTCGGCTCGCGCAGCGGGGCCAGCTCGAACCGGCCCTGCCCGCCGCGGAGCAGCCCGGCGAGGCGGCGGGCGCGGAAGCAGGCGTCGTCCTCGTCGGCGGCCTGCACGTGCACCACCCCCGACCTCGGGCCGTGCGCGTCGGGGCCGCCGAGCGCCGCCATGTCGATCTTCTCGCCGGTGACGCTCCGCACGATGTCGGGGCCGGTCACGAAGACACGCCCGGAGCCGGTCATGACAATGACGTCGGTCAGGGCAGGACCGTAGGCGGCGGCCCCCGCGGCCGGGCCGAGGACGACCGAGATCTGCGGCACCACGCCGGAGGCCCTGGTCATCGCGGCGAACATGCGGCCCACGCCGTCCATGGACTCGACGCCGTCGGCGAGCCTGGCGCCTCCGGAGTGCCACAGGCCGATCACCGGGCAGCCCTCGGCCACGGCGGCGTCGGTGGCGGCCACGATGTGCCGGGCCCCGGCCGCGCCGAGCGCGCCGCCCATCTTCCTGGCGTCGGTGCAGAAGGCGATGACGGGCCGCCCGTCCACCCGGCCCCGCACCGCGCTCACGCCGCTGTCGTCGTCCGCGTGCAGCGCGACGGGCGTGCCCGGGTCCAGCAGCCGGGCCAGCCTGACCGAAGGGGCGCGCGGGTCGGCGGCGGGCTCCGCCCCGCGCTCGGCCGGCGCGCGGCTCACCGGCAGCTCGTCCGGCAGCTCGTCCGGCAGCGTGGGCAAGACGGTCATCCCTGATCCCCTGTGCTCGACGGTCTCTCACGGGTCCGTGGACCCGTGGCACCCATCGAATGTGTCAACGGCCGGGGTGCCGGCCAACCCCTATTCACGCCTGCGCGGATGGCAACTTGTGCGCGCCGTTTTCGCTCGTTGACCGGGGTGTGGGGGCGGGTTTCGATGATTCGATCTCACCCTCGAAAGGCGTGCGACATGTCCTTGTGGTCGTTACCGATTGTCACCACGTTGCTGGCCACGGCGGTGTTCCCCGCCGGGGCCGTCACGACCCCCGATCCGGGATCCGCCGCCGTGCGCGACCCGGCCTCGCTGGTCAACGTCTTCCACGGTACGAAGGAGGCGGCGGCCGACTTCGGGCACGGCGGCGGCGGGGGGATGACCTTCCCCGGCGCCGTGCTGCCGTTCGGGATGATGCAGTGGAGCCCCGACACGGTGGAGGACGCCGGCGGCGGTTACCGCTGGGAGGACGACCGCCTGCGCGGCTTCTCCATGACCCACATCTCCGGGCCGGGCTGCACCGGCGCCCAGGACTTCCCGGTGATGCCCTTCTCCGGCCGGATCGGCCGCTCCCCCGCGACGCACGGGATGGACTACGTCCAGACCTTCAAGCACACCGCCGAGAAGGCCTCGCCCGGCTTCTACGGCGTCACCCTGGACACCGGCGTCAAGACCGAGCTGTCGGTCAGCACGCGGGCGGGCGTCGGCCGCTTCACCTTCCCTGAGGGCAAGCCGGCCACGCTGCTGCTGAACACCAGCGGCTCGATCAACGGCGTGGACGACGGCGAGACCCGGATCAGCGGGAACACCGTCGAGGGCTGGGTGCTGACCGGCGGGTTCTGCGGCCCTCCGACGCGCTACAAGGTCTACTTCCACGCCACCTTCGACCGGCCGGTCACCGGCTTCGGCACCTGGAAGGACGACCAGGTGCTGCCCGGCGCGCGGGTCGTCGCCAACGCCTCCGAAGGCAAGGTGAAGGGTCATGTCGTCACCTCCGACGACGTGGTGGTGAACGGGCCGGGGTCCGGCGCGTACCTGGAATTCGACCCCGCCACGCCGGTGCAGATGCGGGTGGGCCTGTCGTACGTGAGCGTCGAGGGCGCCAGGAACAACCTGCGGACGGAGATCGGCGCCAAGAACCTGGAGCAGGTGGCGAGCGAGGCGGAGGCCGTCTGGAACGCCCGTCTCGGCCAGGTGCGGATCGAGGGCGGCACCGACGCCCAGCGGCGCACCTTCTACAGCAGCCTCTACCACGCGCTGCTCCAGCCGTACGTGTTCGACGACGCCGACGGCACCTACGTCGGCTCCGACTACGAGATCCACCGGGTGAAGCCGGGCCACCACCACTACGCGACCTTCTCCGGCTGGGACGTCTACCGCAGCCAGGTCCAGTTGCTGGCCCTGCTCGCGCCGGACGTGGCGAGCGACATCGCGCAGTCGATGTACGTCAACGCCCAGGCGCTCGGCAACGTGTGGGACCGCTGGTCGCACCAGAACGCGGTCACCGGCGTCATGGTGGGCGACCCGTTCCACGTGATCCTCTCCACGGTGCACGCCTTCGGTGCGCGCGACTTCGAGGCCGCCGCAGCCCTGAAGGCGATGGCCGAGGCCGCCCGGCGCAGCGGCCCGATGGACATCGGTCACCCGCTGCTGGACTACGACGAGCGGCCGGGCAACGCCGCGTACATGGACAAGGGGTACGTGCCGTCGGACCCGTCCGCGACGCTGGAGTACGGCGTGGCCGACTTCGGCATCGCCCAGCTGGCCTCCCGGCTCGGCGACCAGGCCACGCGGGCGGAGTTCATGAAGCGCGCGCAGGCGTGGCAGCACCTGTTCAACCCGGCCAATGGCTGGGTCCAGCCCAAGATGGGGGACGGCGCGTTCAAGTCGCCGTTCGACCCGGCCGCCGCTGACGTCTACATGGAGGGCAACGGGGCGCAGTACCACTGGATGGTGCCGCACAACCCGCAGGGGCTGATCACCGCGATGGGCGGCGCCCAGGAAGCGGTGACCAGGCTGGACGACTACTTCAAGGAGCTGAACGCCGGCCCGCACCGGCCGTACGCCTACCTCGGCAACGAGGTCGCGCTGCAGTCGCCGTGGCTGTACGCGTGGGCGGGCCGGCCGTACAGGACGCAGGAGGTCGTCCGGAAAACGCAGAAGGAGCTGTTCCGCCCCGGCCCCGACGGGCTCGTCGGCAACGACGACCTGGGCACGATGGGCGCCTGGTACGTGTGGTCGGCCATGGGCCTGTTCCCGGCCATCCCCGGCCGGGCCGAGCTGCTGGTGAACACGCCGCTGTTCGACCGGATCACGATCGACAGGCCCGGCGGCGACATCCAGGTCAACGCGCCCGGCGCCGCGGGCGGCTACATCCGGGCGCTGCGCGTGAACGGCGTCCCCGTCTCGCAGGCGTGGCTGCCGGAGACGTTCGCCACGCGGGGCGGGCGGCTGGACTTCACGGTGAGCAGTTCTCCGAACCTCGCCTTCGGGGCCCGTCCGGCGGACGCGCCGCCGTCGTTCGGCGAGGGCACCGAGCCGTACCTGCTGGGGCTCAACCCGGGAAGCGGGCCGGTGGCGCCCGGCGGGACCTTCGAGGCCGACCTCACGATCCGGTCCATGGAGCGGACGGCCACGGTCGCGTGGCAGGCCACGCCGCCGCCGGGGATCACGGTGACGCCGTCGAGCGGACGCCTGCTCGTGCCAGCCGGGCGCGCCACCACCCGCAAGATCAGCATCACCGTGGACCCCGGCGTGGCGCTCGGCTTCCACACCGTGCCGATCGTCGCGGGCGAGGCGACCGGCGGCGTGCGGCTGAACGTGGCCGAGCGCGGCACGCTGGCGTGGCACCACAACAACGCCGGCATCGGCGACGCCACGGTCCCTGACGAGGCCAACATCGACGGGCCCGGGTTCAGCTACTCGGCGCAGGCCCTGGCCGACGAGGGCATCGAGCCGGGCGGCACCGTCTCCTGGAAGGGCTTCGACTTCACCTGGCCCGACCGCAAGCCCGGCGAGTGGGACAACCTGCGGCCGGGCACCGCGCCGATCGAGGTGGCGGCGCCCGACGGGGCGAGCGAGCTGGCGTTCCTCGGGTCGGGCGTGAACGGCTGGCCCGAGTCGAAGGTGACGGTCACCTACACCGACGGCTCGACGAGCACCGGCAAGCTCGGCCTCAGCGAGTGGATCCTGGACTTCGGCGGCGAGCCGCCGGCGTTCGGCAACGAGCCCGTAGCCAGCACGCCGCTCAGGCTCTTCTGGGGCTCATGGGCGTTCCAGCCCATCGGCGCGCACGTGTTCGCGGCTCAGCCGATCGCGCTGGACCCGGCCAAGAAGGTGGCCAGCCTGACCTTCGCCCCGGCGGAGGACGGCGAGCTGCACCTCTTCGCCTGGGCGTTCAAGTGACGGGTCAGGCCCAGACCGGGCGGGCGCCGCGGATGTTGAGCATGACCGAGTACAGCGACGTGGTCGCGGTGATGAAGACCCGGTTGCGCTTGGGCCCGCCGAAGACCAGGTTGGAGACGCTCTCCGGCAGGTTGAGCCTGCCGAGGAGCGTGCCGTCCGGGTCGTAGCAGTGCACCGAGGATCCGACGGCGGCCCACACGCGGCCGCCGTCGTCCAGGCGCAGGCCGTCGAAGCCCTCCTTGCCGTCGTGCGCGGCGAACACCCGGCCGCCGGTGAGCGTGCCGTCGTCGCGCACGTCGAAGACCCGCAGGTGGCGCTCCTGGGTGTCGGCGACGAAGAGCCTGCTCTCGTCGAGGTCGAAGGCGAGGCCGTTGGGCCTGGCGAAGTCGCCGGCGACCATCTCGGTCGCGCCGGTGCCGGGGTCGATGCGGTAGACGTGGCAGCCGTCGATCTCCTGCTCGGCCCGGTGTCCCTCGTAGTCGCCCAGGATGCCGTACGGCGGGTCGGTGAACCAGATCGACCCGTCGGAGCGGACCACGACGTCGTTGGGGCTGTTGAGCCGCCTGCCCCGCCAGCTGTCGGCCAGGGTGGTGACCGAGCCGTCGTGCTCGGTCCTGGTCACCCGGCGCGCGCCGTGCTCGCAGGAGATGAGCCGGCCCTCACGGTCGAGGGTGTTGCCGTTGACGTAGCCGGACGGCTGACGGAACGGCCCGATCGCGCCGGTCTGCTCGTCCCAGCGGAGCATCCGGTCGTTGGGGATGTCGCTCCACACCAGGAAGCGGCCCGCCGGGAAGTAGACCGGCCCTTCCGCCCAGCGGGTCCCACGGTGGAGGCGTTCGAGGTTTCTGTCGCCGCGGACAGCCGCGATGCGCTTGTCGAACGCCTCGAAATCGACGGGAATGAGCTCCACGAGGACGGCCTCCGGGGGGATCGGCTGCCCGACAGGGGTGGAGCTATGGGGATTCGAACCCCAGACCTCTTCCATGCCATGGAAGCGCGCTACCAACTGCGCCATAGCCCCTTGCGGATGCGTCGCCAAGTGTATCCGAATCCGGGGCCGCCCGTGTCATGTGTCAGGGCGAGGTGACGGTGGTGCGCATGGTGAGCGACTGCTCGCCGGTCTCCAGCGTGACCGTGACCTCGCCCAGCTCTCCCGTGCTCCGCACGTGGGTGCCGCCGCACGGGATCGACGCCTCGCCGCCGGGCAGGGCGCAGTGCCAGGTGCGGCGGGCGGTGAGCCCGGGGCCCGGCACGTCGATCCGGACCGGCGCGTCGGCCGCCACCCACGCCTTCAGCCGGGCGGCGACCTCGCGCGCCGTCTCCTCGGGGTCCAGCCCTTCGGCGGTGAACCCCTTCTTGCGCAGCGACTTGCCCAGCCGGTACTCGTCGACGCTCCCGTACGGGGAGATCCGCGAGGTGGTGATGGCGCTCTGGTCGAAGTCGGGGTTGCCGAGCCGGTCGCGCGCGGGCTCCTTGCGCCAGCGGCCGGCCAGGGCGGCGTTGAGGGCGAGCGCGGCGAGATGGCAGGCGGTGTGCCCGGCCGAGAGCGCGGCCCGGTGCGCCGCGTCGACCTCCAGGCCGACCTCGGCGCCCACGTCCAGCGGGGTCTCGGTGACGTGCACGACCAGCCAGTCCCAGCCGTCGGCGCCGCGCCGTACCGGGATGTCGCCGCCCAGGACGATGTCGCCCCCGGCCGGGCGGGCGCCGGTCACGCAGTCGAGCACCGGCAGCCCGCCGATGGTGCCCCGGTCGGCGGGCTGGTCCGGCCAGGTGTGGTCGAGGGGGTGGAACGGGGTCTCGGTGACGACGAGGCCGTGCCGCTCCCCCACCGGCACGGCCTCGACGATCGTGGAACGGCCACTGACATGACCGTAGGGAAAGGTGACGACTGTCGAATTCACGGACGTCATCCTGGCAGAGACACCCGCCGCTCGTCCTCCACATACCGGTCACGGCCCGCGTACAGGCCCGTGAACAGCTGCGCGACCAGCACGGCGAAGATCAGCAGGTACGGGAGCGTCCACCCGCCGCCCACCTCGCGCAGCACGCCGACGAGCAGCGGGCCGGCGCCGGCGATGAGGTAGCCGGCGCTCTGCCCGAACGCCGACAGCGACGACGTGGTCTCCGGCGTGCGGGTGCGCACGGCGAGCATGGTGAGCGCCAGCGGGAACGAGCCCATGCCGGCCGCCACCAGCACCACCCACACCGGCGCGGTGGAGGCGGGCGCCAGCCACAGCCCGAGGAACCCGGCCGTGTACGCGACCACCAGGCCGACCACCACCGGCCGCTGGTCGCGGAAGCGGGCGGCGACGAGAGGGACGAGGAGCGAGACGGGGATGTTCAGCGCGGTGAAGACGCCGAGGATCACGCCCGCCTGGCTCACCGTGTAACCGCCGTCGGTGAGGATGGTGGCGAGCCAGCCGAACATGATGTACGCGATCATCGACTGGGTGCCGAAGTAGACGGCGATCGCCCACGCCAGCCTGCTCCGCGCCATCCGGCGCAGGCCGCCACCCGGACGGCCGTCGCCCCGCTCCGGCTCACTGCGCAGGAGCGCGAGCCACGGGATGGCGGAGACCGCGGCCAGCGCCGCCCACACCCCCAGCGCCACGTGCCAGTCGCCCGAGGCCTGCTCGATCGGCACGGTGGCCGCGGCGGCGAGCATGGTGCCGACGGCCAGCGAGGTGGTGTAGACGGTGGTCATGACCCCGGTACGGGCCGGGAAGTGTCGCTTGATCAGCGTCGGGATGAGCACGTTGCCGACGGCCCCGCCCGACAGGGCGACGGCGCTGCTGGCCAGGAACACCGGCGCGGAGTCGACCAGGACCCGCACCAGCATGCCCGTGCCCAGCGTGACCAGGGCGAGCAGGAGCAGCCTGTGCTCGCCGACGCGGCGGGCCAGCGTGGGCGTGACCGCGCCGACGGTGGCGAAGGCCAGCACCGGCAGCGTGGTGAGCAGGCCGGTGCCGACGCTGGACATGCCGAGCGCGGCGGCGAGCTGGTCGAGCAGCGGGCCGACGCTGGTGACGGCGGTGCGCAGGTTCAGCGCGGCCAGGACGATCCCCAGCACGAGGAGCCAGGCGAGAGGGCCGGTTCTGGGCCGGGCCTCCTGAGTGAGCACGCTCATGCCGGACGGAATCCTCCACTCATCAAGTCATGGGATGAATCGACAGGATAACAGTTACAAATGAGACATCTATTCCACGGGCATGGCAAAGCCCCCGAAACATCGGGGGCTTGCGGGGGAACGGGGACGTTACAGAACCGGCCGGGGGCCCTGGGGCGGCTCGTTGCGCGGCGGGACGGGGCCGGGAGGCGGGAGCGTGCCGGGGTCCTGGGGGAAGCCGGTGTCGCCGCCGACCGTGCCGGGCGGGACCGGGCGATCGCCGCCGCCGAGCGCGGAGCCGTGCTGGTGCGGTCCGGGGACGTCGCCCCGCCACGCGCCGGTCTCGCCGCCGCGCCCCTCGATGTACTCCTTGAAGCGCTGCATGTCGCCCTTGACGCGCGCCTGGACGATGTTGAGCCAGTCGCCGGCCTTCTCCACGAACCCCTCGGGGTCGTACTCCATCTGGAGCTGGACCCTCGCGGTCTCCGGGCCGAGCCGGTGGAAGGTGACGACGCCGGCCTGGTGCGGCCTCTCGACCGACCGCCAGGCGACGCGCTCGTCGGGGTGCTGCTCGGTGATCTCGGCGTCGAACTCCCGCTTGACGCCGGCGATCTCGGTGATCCAGTGGGTACGCGTGTCCGTGACCTGCTTGATGGACTCCACGCCCTCCATGAACTCGGGGAAGCTCTCGAACTGGGTCCACTGGTTGTACGCGACCCTGATCGGAACGTTGACCTCTACGGCGTGCTCGATCGTACTCATGGGACTCGTTGCTGCCCGGGCACGCGCGCGCCTAACGTCGGCGCCACAGCCAGTAGAGGCCCACGAGCGGCAGTACGAGCGGAATGTACAGGTAGCCCCTGCCGTAGCCCGACCAGACGGTCTCGTCGGGGAAGGCGGCCGGGTCGAGCAGACTCACGGTGCCGATGACGAGCACCCCGGCCAGCTCGATGAGGAGCGCCGCCAGCGCGAGCCGTCTCGCGCCGCGTGCGAGCGCGACGGTGAGCAGCAGGTAGACCAGCGCGGCGAAGGCCGACAGCGAGTAGGCCACCGGCGCCTCGCCGAACCTGGTGGCGATCTGCACGGCGGCGCGGGCGCCGGCGGCCAGCGCGAACAGCCCGTAGAGGGCGAGCAGCGCCCGGCCGGGGCCGGAGCCGATGCCGGTGGTGGTCACGCCACGCCCTGCCAGATCTGCAGCAGCCGCCCGGTCATCACCGCGATCGCGAACCCGGCCACGACCAGGATGGCCGGGCCCCAGCGGCTGCGCTCGGCGAGCCCGAGGAACACCCCGGCGGGCGGGATGAGCGCCTCGGCGATCAGGTAGCCGTAGATCGTGACCGCCTCGCCCGACGGCCCCTCGCCGCCGGCCAGCGCGGCGATCACGAACCCCGCCTGCACCAGGACCGCCACTTCGAGCAGGACGAACCCGGCCAGCAGGACCACGCCCATGGGCCGGTCGCGGATGGCGGTGATCAGGCTCGCCAGCGCCAGCAGCAGCGCGCCGACGATGACGATCGTGGCAACGGTGGTGTTCATCGCAGCACAGGTTATCGCCCGCCCGGGCCGGTTCCCGATCCCGTCCGGCGCCCTCGGGCCGCTGCCTAGGATCGGAGGTATGGAGAGGATCCTCGTCAGCGCGTGCCTGATGGGCCGCCGGGTCCGCTACGACGGCGGCGCCAAGACCAGCTCCGACGAGCGGCTGGCGGCTTGGCGGCGCGAGGGGCGGCTGGTGGCGTTCTGCCCTGAGGTGCAGGGCGGGCTGCCCGTGCCGCGGCCGGCCGCCGAGATCGAGGGCGGCGCGGGCGGGGCGGCGGTGCTGGACGGGCGGGCCCGCGTGCTGGCCGCCGACGGGTCCGACGTGACGGCCGAGTTCCTGGCGGGGGCGCGGGCCGCGCTGGCCGCCGCCCGCGACGCCGGGGCCCGGCTGGCGGTGCTGAAGGAGGGCAGCCCGTCGTGCGGCACGCTGGCCGTGTACGACGGGACGTTCACCGGCCGTCGCGCCGCGGGCCGGGGCGTGACCACGGCCCTGCTGGAGCGCCACGGCATCCGGGTGTTCGGCGAGGACCACGTCGAGGAGGCGGCGGCCTGCCTGGACGCCCTGGAGTCCTCCGGCGAGGCGGGCTCCTCCTCTCCGCGTCCTGGGTGACGGGCCGGGCGGAGTGCGTCCCGCCCGGCCCTCCGGTTCACTGCCGGGTGATCACCACGTCGTCCACCGCCGCCTCGACGAGGCTCGCGGTGCCCGCGTCGGCCGCCTCGACGACGACGCGCACGGTCTGCCCGGCGAAGGCGGAGACGTCGGCGGTGGCGGTGGCCCAGGCCGCGTCGCGGTCGACGGCCGCGCCGAGCCGCTCCACCACGGTCGCCGTGGTCGTGCCGACGACCCGTACCCGGAAGAAGTCGGCGCTGGTGGCGTTGCTGCCGTGGGCCAGGTACCACGACAGCGACAGCCGGAGCTGGCCGCTTGTCGGGAGCGTGATCGCCGGCGACCTGACGGTGGTCACGCCGCCGTCGATGTCGTACGCGCCGGCGCTCGAACCCGCGAGCGGGCCGGTGACCAGGGCGTTGACGCCGCTCGTGGTGGTCCCGAGCTGCTTGGGGCCGCTGGAGTCGGTGGCCTGCGGGTCACCGCGCTCCCACACGCCGGTGGTGGCGGTGTCGGTGCCGCCGGGGTTCACCGTCCAGCCGGTGGCGGTCTCGAAGGTGTCGGACCAGACGGGCTGCGGCTGCTCGGCGGTCGCGAGGGTCCAGACGGCGTGCGCGACGGCGTCCGTGTTGCGGTCGAGCGCGGTGTCGCTGATGTTCGCGGTGGTGTCGCAGGAGCGGTGGTAGCAGGGGTCGAACGCCTGCCCGGCGGTGCCGCCCCACAGCTGCGCCTGGGCGCTGGACTTGATGCCCTCGGCGCCGGTGAACGTGCCCCCCGCCGGGATCCCGGCGCTGATGAACGGCCCGTAGTCGGAGCGGCCGTCGAAGTCGGTGCCCCGGGTGGGCACGCCGATGCCCGCGAAGTAGCTCTGCAGGACCTGCTCCAGCTCGGCCGACCCGGCGGGTCCAGGCCCCGCCCCGGTGCCGTCGGAGTCGTCGCCGTCGTAGATGAAGTAGCCGGCGTTGGGCGAGCCGACCATGTCGAAGTTCAGGTAGCCGCCGATCCTGGCGCGCTCGGCGGCGGGCAGGTTGTTCACGTAGTAGCGGGAGCCGCGCAGCCCCAGCTCCTCGGCGCCCCACCAGGCGAAGCGCAGGTGCCGGTTCGGCTGCAGCCCCTGGCGGGCCACCTCCAGCGCGACTTCGAGGATGGCGGCCGAGCCCGAGCCGTTGTCGTTGATGCCGGGGCCGGCGGTCACGCTGTCGAGGTGGGCGCCGACCATGAGCACGTCGTCCATGTCGCCGCCGGGCCAGTCGGCGATGACGTTGTAGCCGGTGGCGCCGTTGTAGGTGAACGACTGGAGGGTGGTGGCGTAGCCGGCGGCGTTGAGCAGGTTCCTGACGTAGTTGGCGGAGGCCAGGTAGCCGGGCCTGCCGTGCGCCCGGTTGCCGCCGTTGGCGGTGGCGATGGACTGCAACTGGCTCAGGTGGGCCTTCACGTTCGACAGGGGGATGTCGGGAGCGGCGGCCGCCGCCGCGGCGGGCGCGGTCAGGGCCAGTGGGACGGCGAGCACGGCGGCGCAGAGCGCCGGGAGTAACTTCACGGGGTCCTCCGTGGGGGGTGAGAGGGGGAGCGGCGTGGTGCGCCGCTCCCCCGCCGGGGTGTCGGCCGGTGACGGTTACCGGCTGACCTGGTGGTTGTGCCCGTGGTACGGCACGTCGCGCATCTGGAGCGGCGCACCGGCGTCCGTGCGGGCGGTCGTGCCGCCCGGCAGGCTGCGGTCGTAGGCGTAGGTCACCGCGGAGTGCACGATGGCTCCCGTGTTGACCAGCAGCGCCTCGGTGCTGACGTTGTCGATCGTGTCGCAGGCCCGGTGGTAGCACGGGTCGTAGGCGACTCCCGCCGTGCCGCCGTACTTCGCGGCCTCCTCCTCGGTCTTCACGCCCTCGGCGCCGGTGAACAGGCCGCCGGACGGGATGCCGGCCTCGATGAACGGCCCGTAGTCGGAGCGGCCGTCGAAGTCGGTGCCGCCGTGCGGCAGGCGCAGCGCGTCGAAGAACCGCTCGAACGTCGCCTCGATCTCGTCGGAGCCGGGCGGGCCCGCGGGCGCGCCGGTCGCGTCGGAGTCGTCGCCGTCGTAGATCTTGTACGCGTAGTTCGGCGAGCCGATCATGTCGAAGTTCAGGTACAGCTTGATCTTCGCGCGCTCCGCGGCCGGCAGGTTCGCCACGTAGTACTCGGAGCCGATCAGGTTCAGCTCTTCCGCGCCCCACCAGGCGAAGCGCAGCTTGTTGACCGTCGGCAGCTTGGCCATGAGCAGGGCGGTCTCCAGGATGCCCGCGCTGCCGGTGCCGTTGTCGTTGATGCCGGGGCCGGCGGTGACGCTGTCGAGGTGCGCGCCGAACATGACGACGTTGCCCGGGTTGCCGCTCCGGGAGTCGGCGATCACGTTGTAGGTGGTGCGGGTCTCGCTCTCGGTGTCGGTGGCCAGGCGCACCACGCTGGTCGTGGCGGCCAGTTCGGCGCCGATCTCGAAGCCGGTGCCGACCACGGGGATCGTGACCGTGGGCACGCCGAGGGTGCCCTGCAGGGTCGCGGTGCGGCCTTCCTGGCCCTCGTTGAAGATGATCACACCGGCGGCGCCCGCGGCCTGGGCGTTCTCCGCCTTGACGCGGAAGTCGCAGCTGCCGCGCTGGATCAGGGCGATGTTGCCGGGCGTGAAGCCGGCGAAGTCCGCCGGCTCGCAGCCGGAGGTCGAGCCCGGCTGGGCGGGCGGGGGGATCTGCAGGTCCACGTTCTGCACGGTCGCGGTCACGTCCCCGGCGCCGGAGTACGTCATGGTCGCGAACTCGCCGACCACGCTGCCGTCCGGCGGGGTCGGGGTGTACGTGCGCGGATCGGGCGAGATCCGTTGCATGGTGGCCGTGGAGTTCTGCATGAAGAACGGGAACTCGAACGGCTGGATCGTGACCTTGTAACCCGCCTGGCGCAGCTTGCCCGCCACGTAGTCGCGCGAGGCGTCGTAGCCGGGCGTGCCCGAGGCGCGGGTGCCCCCGTTGGCGTCGGCGATCCGCTGGAACGCCTCCAGGTGCCGGACGACAGGCTTGGCCTTGACCGATCTGGCCAAGGCCGTCGGATCGGGATCCGCCTGTGCCGGGGTGACGAAGGCGAGAGGAAGGGCGAGGGCCACTGCCAGGGTGCCGGCTCGGGCCACGCCCTTGGGGAGGTGGAAGCGCATTCGGCTCCTCCGCAAGGAATCTGGTTGGGACTGTCTCCCCCGATTCAAGTCGCGCTGGAACGTTAACCAGAGCAAGGCACCCTGAAAAGACCCAGATATGCGATTTTCAGCCCACTACGTCGTCCTTGGCTGAATCCACGTTGGTCTTCAGCTCCTCCAGCACCTTGGCGTACCCCAGGTAGCTGTACCGTTCGGCCGCACGCCACGGGTAGACCTGACCGGCCTTGACCGCGGGCAGCTCGCTCCAGGTCGGCTTCTTCGCCATCTCGCCGGCCTTCATGGACTGGGCCCGGGCGTCCACCAGGATCACGTCGGCCTCGTACTTGTCGGCGTTCTCCCAGCTCAGCACCTCCCAGAAACCGCCCTCGCTCTCCGTCGGACTGGCCGGGGAGACGACGTCGAGGCCCAGCTCCTTGAAGTAGGCCAGGTCGGGGTGGTCGGGCAGGTACGCGACGTACAGGTTGTCGGGGGTGGCCGTGACGACCATGACCTTCAGCCCCGGCCTCGCGGCGGCGGACTCCCTGAGCTGGGCACTCGCGGCCTCGAAGCGGGACTTGGCCTCGGCGACCGGCGCGGCGTTCAGGTCGGCGCCCAGCGCGGCGGCCAGGCCGGCGTAGCGCTCGATGACCTCGGTGAGCTTCTTGCCGCCGAGCAGGACGCCGAGCGTCGGGGCGACCTGCTCGATGGCGTCCGCCGACTCCTCGGGCACGTACCAGAGCGAGTCCTTCAGGTACATGCCCGAGACGAGCAGGTCGGGCCGGACCGAGATGAACTTCTCGACGTTGAACTCGCCCCACGTGTTGCCGATCGACTCGACGGCGGCGATGTCGACCTCGCCCACCTCGGGGTCGCGCCCGCCGTCCTTGAGCCGGTGCGGGCCGAACACGGCGACCGGGCGCACGCCGAAGTCCCACAGCGCCGCCGCGGAGGCGGACTGGGCCACCACCCGCTCCGGCCGCGCCGGCAGGGAGATCTTCTTGCCGCGATCGTCCGTCCAGCTCCAGGCTTCCTGCGCGGAGGCGGACGGCGCGGACGCGGGCGGCGCCTCCGTCCCGCCGCACGCAGCGGTTCCCAGCAGAGCGGCGACGGCGAGGGCGACGAGTCCCCTACGCGGGACAGTGGGCATGGGGACTCCTCCGGCTTTACCGATTCGTGGTCCGCATATTAGCTTAGGCTTACCTAAGTCGAAAGGGTCACCCGTGCACTCCCCGCGGAACCTTAAGATCGAGCGCAGGGGGTGAGCCGCCGATGCTCCGGGCGATATTCAAGACCGAGGCAGGCAGCACCACGCTGCTGCTCGCCGCCACGATCGTGGCCATGCTCTGGGCCAACTCGCCGTGGGGCGACACCTACGAGGCGTTCTGGCACATCCCGGTCGGGCTCACGTTCGGCGACGCCACGTTCTCCCTCGATCTGCGCCACTGGGTGAACGACGGGCTGATGGCGATCTTCTTCTTCGTCATCGGCCTGGAGATCTCCTACGAGATGCGCCTCGGGCAGATGCGCGACCGCCGGCTGGTCGCCGTGCCGGCCCTCGCCGCGCTCGGCGGGCTGGTCGTCCCCGCGGGCATCTACCTGATGCTCAACGCGGGCGGGCCCGGCGCCGTCGGCTGGGGCGTGCCGATCGCCACCGACACCGCGTTCGTGCTGGGCCTGCTCGCCGTGGTGGGGGCGCGCTGCCCCGACCCGCTGCGGGCCTTCCTGCTCACGCTGGCGATCGTGGACGACGTGCTCGCCATCATGATCATCGCCATCTTCTACACGGCGAGCCTGTCCGTCCCCGCGCTCGTCACCGCGGTGCTGCTGCTCGCCGCGATCATGCTGCTGCGGTGGCTGCGGATCTGGCGCGCGCCCGCGTACATCGTGCTCGGCTTCGCGCTGTGGGTGGCGACGCTGGAGAGCGGCGTGCACCCGACGCTGGTCGGCATCGCGCTCGGCGTGCTGGTTTTCGTGTACGCGCCCAGCGACCGGAAGCTGATCAGGGCCGGCGAGGCCGTGCAGGAGCTGACCTACGCGCCCAACCCGCGGGCGGCCGTGGAGGCGACGCGGCTGGTGCGCATGTCGGTCTCCGTGAACGAACGGCTGCAGCTGCTGCTCCACCCGTGGAGCAGCTACGTGATCGTGCCGATCTTCGCGCTGGCCAACGCCGGCATCCGGCTCGACAGCGAGACCCTGAGCGCGGCGATGACCTCGCCGATCTCCATCGGCGTGGCGCTGGGCCTGCTCGCCGGCAAGCTCCTCGGCATCACCCTCGGCACCTGGCTGCCGCTCCGGCTCAACTGGGGCATCCTGCCGGGCAACCTGGTGTGGGGCCAGCTGCTGGGCGGCGCGGCGGTGTCCGGCATCGGGTTCACGGTCTCGCTGTTCATCGTGGAGCTGGCCTTCGAGGACCCGCTGCTGATCAGCGAGGCCAAGATCGGCATCCTCGCCGGGTCGATCGCCTCGGCGCTGCTCGGCTGGATCATCTTCAAACTGGCGTGGAACCGGGGCGGCGTGTGCGCCCCTCCGGACGCCGCCGCCGAGCCGGAGGAGGAGCGGCCGGAGCTGCTCAGCACGCCGGTCGGCCCCGACGACCACGTGCGCGGCCCGGCGGACGCCGCCGTCACCGTGGTCGAGTACGGCGACTTCGAGTGCCCCTACTGCGGGCGGCTGCACCCGATCCTGGAGGAGCTGCGGCGCCGCCGCCCCGACGTGCGGTTCGTGTTCCGCCACTACCCGCTCCGCGACATGCACCCGCGCGCGCTGGCCGCCGCGCTGGTGGCCGAGGCGGCCGCCCGCGACGGCCGGTTCTGGGAGATGCACGACAAGCTCTACGCCGCCCAGCGCGCACTCGCCGACGCCGACCTCGCGCGTTACGCGGCCGAGCTGAAGGTCGACCTGTCGGCTCCGATCGCCGCCCGCGCCGCCAGGATCGAGCGCGACGAGCGATCAGGCCGGGAAAGCGGGGTACGAGGCACCCCGACCCTGTTCATCAACGGCGTACGCTACCGAGGCAGGCTGGACCTCGCACCGATCATCGAAGCGGTGGAGAAGGCACGCCCCGCCGCCGCCCCCGGGAAAAAGACCCCCTGACGGATGGAGATCTCCGGCATGGCCTCTTCGAACCTCCTCAACGTGCTGCTCGCGATCCTGTCCTGCGCGGTGCCGGGCATCGGCGTCGTGGTCACGGCCATGGGCCGGCGGACCCACGGACGCGCGGCGGTCATCGGCCTGCTGGGCTGCGTCGCGCTGCTGCTGGAGGGCCTGCTCCGGCTCGGCCAGACGATCTTCCTGCGGACCATCGTGGAGACCGTCGGCCTCCGCGAGGCGGGCGGCGTGCTGGCGTTGCTGGGGCTGGTCTCGTTCGTGCTGGCGACGACGGGCGTCGGCCTCCTGATCTGGGCCGTGGTAGCCCGCCGCACCCCGCAGCCCGCCGCCCCGGGTTGGCAGCAGCCGCAGCCCGGCCCCCAGCAGGGCTGGCAGCAGCCCGGCCCGCCCCAGCAGCAGCCCCCGGCCGGCCCGCACCAGAACCCGCAGGCGGGCCCGTACCAGAACCCGAACCCCGGGCCCTACCAGAACCCGCAGGGCTGGCAGCAGCCCCCGACCTGACCGATCCGGATGGGACGAAGGCGGCAGATGTGACAATCTTGGAGCACACCCCGCCTCCGAAGGGCATCATGAATCCAGAGCAGCCCGGCGGTCCCGAAGGGGACATGACGATCAGGCGTCGCTGGGACGGCCCGGCCCCGCCCCCGCCGCGGCGGCAGGCGACGCCCCCGCACCCCCTCCCGCCGCCCGCGAACGCGGCGCCCCTGTTCCCCCAGCCTCCGCGCATGCCGCCTCTGGAGGACAACCGGACGCAGCGGCTCGACTACACGCCGGACCTGCTGCCCGACGTCGCCTACGAGACCAGGAAGTCCCGGTCGGGCTGGTGGTGGCTGTTCGCGGTGGGCGGCGTCCTGCTGCTGGTGGTGGCCCTGGCCGCGGCCGTGCTGCTGTCGGCGAACTCCTAGGCCCTGGTGAAGTCCATCGTCCAGTTGGTCTCCCAGGTCCGCTCGCCGTCGGCCGAGAGCGCCTGCTCCCACCGGCAGGCGTCCGGCCCGAGCACGGTCCAGAGGAACCGGGAGCGCACCGGCGTCCCCTCATGCAGTTCGTCGGCGTAGAACCGGCCGCGGTCGCCGTCGAAGCCGCCCACCATGGGCGGCAGGTCGAGCGTGCCGGTGCGGCTGCTGGACCAGTAGATGGACCACAGCCGCGTGGCCGGCTCGTACAGCCGCAGCGTCAGCCCGCTGTAGCCGAGGGTCGGGAAGTGGATCTCGTCGAAGTTGGCGGCGCCGCCGAAGTGGCGGGTGCTGGTGGAGACGCCCGGGAACTCCTCCCAGTCGTCGCTGCCGGCCAGACGCTTGACCAGGCGGCGGTTGGCCACGTTCCAGGTGCCGGCGAGGAAGTCGAAGTCGTTCATGCGGAGACGGTAAGGGCGGGTCGCTGACATGTAGTGTCAGTGATGTGCGCGCCTCCCGCCTCGTCTCGATCCTGCTGCTCCTGCAGACGCGGGGCCGGATGACGGCCAGGGAGCTCGCCGAGCGGCTGGAGGTGTCGGTCCGCACGATCTACCGCGACGTGGACTCGCTGCACGCCGCCGGCATCCCGCTCTACGGCGACGCCGGGCCGAGCGGCGGCTACCAGTTGCTCGACGGCTACCGCACCAGGTTGACCGGGCTGACCGCCGACGAGGCCGAGTCGCTGTTCCTGGCCGGGCTGCCGGGCCCGGCGGCCGAGCTGGGGCTGGGCGCGGTCGTGGCGGCCGCCCAGCTCAAGCTGATGGCGGCGCTGCCGGTGGAGCTGCGCGACCGGGCCGGCCGCATCCAGGAGCGCTTCCTGCTGGACGCCCCGGCTTGGTATCGGGATCCGGAGCCGGTCACCCACCTGCCGGCCGTGGCCGAGGCCGTGTGGAACGAGCACCCGCTGCGGGTCCGCTACCGCCGCTGGCGGGCGCCCCAGGAGGTGGAACGCCGGCTGGAGCCGTACGGGCTGGTAGTCAAGGCCGGGCGGTGGTATCTGGTGGCCCGCTGCGGCGACGGCGTGCGCACCTACCGCGTGTCGCAGATCCTGGAGCTCCACCCGCTGCCGGGCCGGATCACCCGCCCGGCGGGCTTCGACCTGGCCGCCCACTGGCAGGGCTACCTGGCGGAGTTCGAGGCCAGGCTGCGCCGGGGCGAGGCGGTGGTGCGGCTGTCGCCGTCCGGCCTGGAGCGGCTGCGCGACCTGATGACGCCCGGCGTGGTCGCGGCGGCGAAGGAGACGGCCCAGCCGCCGGACGAGGAGGGCTGGATCACGGTGACGCTGCCCATCGAGTCCGTCGGGCACGCGGTGGCCGAGTTCCTGAGGCTGGGCGCCGACGCCGAGGTGGTCTCCCCTCCGGAGCTGCGCGAGCGGGTCGCCGACACCGCCGAGCGGATCGTCCGCCGCTACCGCGGCTGAACCAGCCGCATCACGTGGAACCGCCGGGTGACCTCGTACCCGGCTCTCGTGTAGAGGTTCCCCGCCGGGCCGGTCTCGCCGGTCCACAGGAACCACGACCCGTGCAGCCCCTCGGCCCGCATCCCGGTCATGGCCGCGTGGAGCAGGATCTTGCCGAGCCCGGTGCCGCGTTCGGCGGGGTCCACACCGAACGGCCCGAACCGCTCGGGGATCTCCCGGTACGCCCCGTACGCCGCGAACCCCACGATGCGCTCCCTCACCGCGACGAGCAGCCGCCCCCGGTCGCCCATCCTCCTGATCGCCTCGCCCCAGTCGGGATTGAACACCCCGGCCGCGAACCTGATCAGCTCCGGCAGCTCCCCATCGGCCGGCGCCCGGAACGCGTACCCCTCCCGCTCCCGCGCCGCCCGCAGCTCCCGCACCTCGTCCGGCATCGTGTAGCCGACGAGCGTGCGGTCCATGGCCACCGGCGTGTACAACGTCCGGAAGCCCAGCCTCTCAAGCAGCCGGTACGCGTCCGGATAGACCGCCGCGTCCACCCCGGGCAGCACGTAGTTGGGCGTGTACGGGGCGAACTCCACCGTCGTGCGCCCATGCCGCGCCAGGAACGCCAGCGCCTCCTCCACCAGCCGCCGCCCCAGCCCGCGCCCCCGATGCTCCGGCGCCACGAAGAAGAACGGGATCCACCCGATGCCCGGCTCCAGATCGGTCGACGGGGCGAGCGGAACCAGCCTGCGCACCCCGTACGCGCACCCGGCGAATTCCCCGCCGACCACGGCCACCCGCAGCCCCACGGGGTCGAAGTTGGGATCGAGCAGCACGCAGTCACGCAGCCAGCCGGACGTCGTGGGGTCGGCGGGCATCCCGCGGTTCCAGGCCGCCACGAGCGGCCCCTCATCCCCCGCGGCGAACCCCCGGACCGTGGTCGTCGGATTGATCACCCGGCCATGCTGCCAGAAGGCGGGCCGCCGTCAGACCCGGGTCGGCAGCGGGCCGCCGTGGTAGGTCATCGCGTCGCCGAAGGCGGTGAGCAGATCCACCTCGCCCCCCTCGGCGTCCGCGTAGGCCCGGTGCAGGTTGAGCACCAGCCGCTCGGCGTCGTCCCACGCGGCGAACTCGCCCAGGTCGGCCCCCCGCGCCGCCGCCAGGGGAGTGAGCCCGTGCTCGCGCCCCTTCCGCGCGACGTCGAGCACGAGCCGGTAGTAGCGCTCGTGCGCCGCCAGGATCCCCGGCAGCGACGCCGCGTCCGCCAGGGGCCCGTGCCCCGGCACCACGTGCTCGGCCCCGAACGCCGCCAGCCACTCCAGCGACTCCAGCGCACCCCGTACGGACCCCGTCATCACCAGCGGCGTCAGCCCGTTGAAGATCAGGTCGCCGGTGAACAGCACCCGCTCCTCGGGCAGCCACGCCACCACGTCGCCCGGCGTGTGCGCCGCGTACCCGGGGTGCCGCAACTCGACCCGCCGCCCGCCCGCGAACACGGTCACCTCGCCGCGGATCGCCACGTCGGGCACCCGCCGCGTGACGTTCCCCCAGTCGGGCACCGGCGTCCAGAACGGCGGGCACCCGTCGATGACGAAGTCCGCCAGCAGCGCCTCCCGCATGGCCTCGTGCCCGAACAGCACGGCGGCCTCGGGAAGCAGGCTGTTGCCGTACGCGTGATCGCCGTGCTGATGGGTGTTGACCGCCATCCGCACCGGCACGCCCCCGGTGGCCTCGTCCAGCGCCCCCAGGAACCGCCTGGTCCGCTGCTCGGTGGCGCACGTGTCGACCACGAGGACGGCCCCGTCACCGGCGACGGCGCCCGCGTTGTTCACCCACCAGGTCCCGTCCGGCTGCACCCACGCGAACACCCCGTCCACGACCTGGCGCAACCGCGCCTCCGCGACCGGCTCGCCCATGTCTCCTCCTGCCGAAAGCCCTCCCTCATACTCCCCCGCCCGCCGCGGTTTCGCTGGCGTACGGGGCGGTCCATGAGGCAAAGTGAAACAGCGTTTCCCTCAGGAGGTCGTGACGTGCGTTATGTGATCATCGGTTGCGGCAACGTCGGCATGGAGCTGGCCCGCCGCTGGACCGCCGCCGGCCACCGGGTGACCGGCACCACCACCACGCCCGGCCGCGTCGGCGAGCTCCGGGAGGTGTGCTCGGACGTGGCGGTCCTGCGGGGCAGCGACCGGGCGGCCGTCCAGCGGGTGGTCGAGGAGGCCGACGCGGTCGTCCTGACCGTGAGCCCGCGCCTGACCCGTTCCTTCGACGCCGCCCAGCGGGTCGCCGAGTACGCGGACACGCTGACCGCCAGCGCCCGCACCGCCGTCGAGGCGCATCCCCGCGTGGTCTTCACCAGCTCCGTGTCCGTCTACGGCGCCGGCACGGGAGCCGTGGTGGACGAGGACACGCCCGTGACCGGCGACCCCGACGCCTCCCCGCGCAACTTCGCCGCCGCCGAGGCCGCCGTGCTCGCCACGGCCGGCGGGGCGGTCGTCCGCATCCCCGACGTGTACGGGCATCCGCGTGACATGGACTACCCGGCGCGGGTGAAGCTCGCCCACGAGATGCTGGGCGGGAGCGTCCCCTTCTCCGCCGAGGCGCTGCTCTACCGGATCGACTACAGGGACGCGGCGTCCGCCCTCGGCTTCGTCGTCGGCGAGGGCCTGACGGGGATCTACAACGCCGTCCCCGATGCCGTCGCGCCCCGGACGAACGCGGAGGTGTTCGGCGAGATCTGCGCCGCCGGAGGGTGGCCGCCGCTGACCTTCCGCGGCGAGATCAGGACGCCGACCGTACCGGTGAGCTCGGCCAAGCTCCGGGCGGCGGGATTCGCGTTCGCCCACTGAGGCCGGAGACACGAAAATGCCCCGCCGTGAGGGCGGGGCATCGTCTGTGGAGCTATGGGGATTCGAACCCCAGACCTCCTCCATGCCATGGAGGCGCGCTACCAACTGCGCCATAGCCCCTGATCACCGCTCGCGAGCGGGCCTCCGAGAGCATATAGCCATCCCGCCGATTCGCCTAATCGCACGCCCGTACCAGGAACGGCGAAAGAGACGGCCGCCCGCGTGACGCGAGCGGCCGCTCACGCCGGTTGGCGCCCCTCGGCGTCGGGGCTGTCGTCGCTGCTGATCGGCTCGGGGAGGGTGCCGGCGTTGTGCTCCAGCAGGCGCCATCCGCTGCGCCCCTCGTGGAGCACGGACCACGAGCAGTTGCCCAGCCCGCCGATGGCGGACCACAGCTCCAGCGGCAGCCTGAGCAGCTCGCAGATGCCGAGCCGCAGCGCCGCGCCGTGGGAGGCCACGACGAGCAGCCCGTCGTCGTCGAGCTTGGCCGCCCAGCGCCGCATGGCGGCGGCGACCCGGACGGCGACGTCGGTCACGGCCTCGCCGCCGGGGGCCTCCCAGGCGACGTACTCGCGCGGCCAGCGTTCGGCGATCTCCTGGCGGGTCAGGCCCTCCCACTCACCGCCGCCCCGCTCGCGGAAGTCCTTGTCGACGGCCACCTCGATGCCGGTGACGCGGCCGAGGGCGAGGGCGGTGTCGTTGGCCCGCTGGAGGTCGGAGGACACGATGAGAGTCGGCCGCAGCGAGGCGAGCAGGGACGCCGCCCTGGCCGCCTGGGCCTGGCCGGTCTCGTCGAGCGGGATGTCGGAATGGCCCTGGAAACGGTGTTCGACGTTCCACAGGGTCTGCCCATGACGGAGGCAGACGATGCGTCTGCTCAAGTGCGGGCCCTTTGGATGTTGGCCTGCATGACGCTCTCCGGCAGGGAAATGGCCGGGCAGTCCTTCCACAGCCGCTCCAGGGCGTAGAAGGTGCGGTCTTCCTCGTGCTGGACGTGCACGACGATGTCCATGTAGTCGAGGAGGACCCAGCGGCCCTCGCGCTCGCCCTCGCGGCGCACCGGTTTGGCGTCGGCCTCGGTGCGCAGCCTCTCCTCGATCTCGTCGACGATGGCGCGGACCTGGCGGTCGTTGGTGGCGGAGCAGAGCAGGAAGGCGTCGGTGATGACGAGCTGCTCGCTGACGTCGTAGGCGAGGATGTCTTCGGCCAGCTTGTCGGCGGCGGCCTCGGCGGCGATGCGCACGAGCTGGACGGCGGTGTCAGATGCTGTCACGGTGCGGGTCGGACCTCCTGAGTCGGCAACATGCCCTATATGGAGGGTACCCGTTACGGCCGTCCTGCCCCACGTACGGCACTACTTCACTCGTGCGAGCGGTAGAGGTCGCGCTTGTTGATGTACTGGACGATCCCGTCGGGCACGAGATACCAGATCGGCTCCCCTTTGGCCACGCGCTGCCTGCACTCCGACGACGAGATGGCCAGCGCCGGGATCTCCAGCAGCGTCACCCTGCCCTCGGGCAGCCCGGGGTCGTGCAGGTGGTGCCCCGGCCTGGTGCAGCCGACGAAGTGGGCCAGCTGGAAGAGCTCGTCGGCGTTCTGCCAGTCGAGGATGGCGCCGAGCGCGTCGGCGCCGGTGATGAAGAACAGCTCAACCTGCGGCCCGTAGATCTCCGAGATGTCGCGCAGGGTGTCGATGGTGAACGTGGGCCCGGGGCGGTCGATGTCCACCCTGCTGACGGAGAAGCGCGGGTTCGACGCGGTCGCGATGACGGTCATCAGGTAACGGTCCTCGGGCGCGGACACCTCGCGCTCCGACTTCTGGTACGGCCTGCCGGTGGGCACGAACACGACCTCGTCGAGCTCGAAATGATGGGCCGCCTCGCTGGCGGCGACCAGGTGCCCGTGGTGGATCGGGTCGAACGTGCCGCCCATGACTCCCACGCGTCGCTTCCCCTGCATACCAGGCGCGTTCATCATGAAACGGACCTTACGCGGAAGCCTCCACAAGACATCACGGCACCCCCCTTCACGATGGCCGCGCATACCTCCCGTCGCGGACGTAGCATGCCGGGCATGACGACCACCCCGGACCGCAGCCGCGTCCAACTGCCCGGCATCTCGTCCCGTGCCTACGAACACCCCGCAGACCGGTCGGCTCTGGTCGCTCTGCGCAAGTTGAGCGGGTTCGACACGGTTCTCAAGCAGATGTCCGGCCTAGTCAGCGAGCGGCGCCTTCGCCTCATGTACCTCGCCTCTGCCGTGCGGGTGAGCGAGACCCAGTTCCGCTCCCTCTACGACATGGGCCGCGACGCCGCCTACGTCCTCGACCTGCACCGGATCCCGGAGATCTACGTCCAGCAGGACCCGCAGGTCCAGGCCAAGGCCATCGGCTTCGACGACCCGTTCATCGTCGTGACCACCGGCCTGCTCAACCTCATGAACGAGGAGGAGCAGCGCTTCGTCATCGGCCACGAGACGTCCCACATCCTGTCGGGCCACGCCGTCTACCGGACGATGCTCGACATCCTCACCCGCCTCGCGGCCCGCGTCGCCTGGATCCCGCTCGGCTACATCGGCCTGCGCGCGATCGTGGCCGGCCTGGAGGAGTGGTACCGGAAGTCGGAGCTGTCCTCCGACCGCGGCGGCCTGCTCACCGGCCAGGACCCGGAGGCCGCCAAGCGCGCGCTGATGAAGCTCGCCGGCGGCGACTACACGCACGAGATGAACATCGAGGCGTTCCTGGAGCAGTACGCCGAGTACGACACCGCCGGCGACCTGCGCGACGGCTTCCTCAAGGTGCTCAACCTGCTCGGCACCACCCACCCGTTCGCCGTGGTCCGCGTGGCCGAGCTCGACAAGTGGCAGCGCAGCGGCGAGTACGACCGCATCATCGGCGGCGACTACCCGCGCCGCGAGGACGACCCCAACGCCCGCGTCAGCGAAGAGGTGAAGGCCGCCGCCGAGTCCTACCGCAGGTCCTGGTCGGAGTCCCAGGACCCGTTCATCGGCGTGCTCCGCGACGTGGCCGAGGGCGCGGTCAACGCCGGCGAGCGGATCTTCAACCGGTTCGCGCGCCGCGACGGCTGACCGTCACAGCAGCAGGGCGATCGCGCGCACGGCAGCCGCGCACAGGGCGACGAACCCGCCCAGCACGGCCAGTGCGCGCAGCCCTTCCCTGCGCAGCTCGGGCAGCCGGGCGCCGACCCGCTCGATCTCGCGCCCGGTGATGCCGCCGCACAGCATGCCGAACACCACGGCGGCGGCGGTGACCGGAGCGGGCTGCTGCCACCAGGTCGAGTCGATGTGACCGCCGCCGGTGATCCACAGCGCTCCGCCGGCCGCGACGGCCACGGGCGCCCCCGGCCAGACGGCGGCGCTGGCCAGCGCTCCGGACAGCGCGAACGGGAGCGTCACCGCCCTCATGGTGGCCCGCAGCCACCCTTCGGCGTGGTTGCGCACCATCCAGTGGCTCATCCACAGCGCCCTGGTCAGCACCACGAACACGGCCGTGATGCCGATGGAGGCGATCGGCCACATCACCGACGCCACCACGCACGGCACGGCCAGGATGGCGAGCAGCAGCAGCGCCGTGTTCCCGGCAGGCAGCGTGGTGGCCCCTTCGGCCCTGCTCTTGACGCCCTTGGCCACGCTCTGCGTCCTCGTGCGGGTCCGCGCCGCCGTCTGCGCCCTGGCCCGCACGGCGCCCTCGCCGCTCCGCCCGCGCCCCGCGGCCGTCTCCACGGCCCGCCGCCCGGCGCCGTCACCGGCCCTGCCCCGCCCCCCGGTCCCGGCGGCCGCGGCCCCCGTCGCGGCGACAGCCTCACCCCGCCCGCGCCCGGTCGTCCCGTCGCTCTTGCCGCGCCCCGGGGCCCCGTCAGCCCGCCCGCGCCCGGTGGCCCCGTCGGTCTTCCCATGCCCCACAGCGCCGTCGGCCCGCCCGCGCCCGGCGGCCCCGTCGCTCTTCCCCCGTCCTGCGGCGCCGTCAGCCCGCCCACGTCCGGCGGTCCCGTCGGCCCGGCCCCGGCCCGTCCCCTCGTCCGTGGCGCGCCCGCGCGGCGCGGGCACCTCTCCGGCACGCCCCCGCGCCCCGTCGGCACGCGCAGCCGCCTCACCCGTACGAGACCGCGACGGCGCACTGTCAGCCGAACGCCCGCGCACCCCCTCCGCACGCGCGGCCACCTCACCCGCACGGGACCGCGGCGGCACGCTGTCTCCCGAACGCCCGCGTCCTCCCTCAGCGCGCGACGCCGCCCCTTCACCTGTGCGGGACCGAGGCGGCACGCTGTCGCCTGAACGCCCACGCGGCGCGGGCACCTCTCCGGAACGCCCCCGAGCCGCCGGCTCGGAGCCACGGCCGCGTGGCGACGGGACGTTGCCCCCGGGGCGCGAGGCGTCCCCCGGCTCACCGGCGCCGGCGTCCGGGTCGTCGAGACCGCTCGCCTTGACCAGCCGGGCCAGCCGGTCGGCCAGCAACGCGGCGGTGGGCCGCTTGCGCGGCTCGCGGTTGAGCGCCGCCCGCACCAGCGGCAGCAGCTCCACCGGCACGCCCTTGAGGTCGGCCTGCCCGTTGAGCACCGCGTACATCTGCGCCTCGGCGGTCCCCCGCCCGAACGCGGGCCGCCCGGTCGCCGCGAACGCCACCGTCGCCGCCCACGCGTGCACGTCGGCGGGCGAGTCCACCTGCTCGTCGGCGAAGATCTCCGGGGCGGTGTAGCCGGGGGTGCCGAGGAAGGTGCCGGTCAGGGTGAGCCGGGTGGCGTCGTGCACCTGGGCGATGCCGAAGTCGATGAGCACCGGCCCGCCGGCGCCCATGATGATGTTGGCCGGCTTGAGGTCGCGGTGCACCACCCCGGCGGCGTGGATGATGGCCAGGGCCGCGGCGATGCCCTGCGCGAGCCGTACCAGCTCCGCCAGGTCGAGGGCCCCGTCCTGGCGCACCCGCTCCAGCAGGGTGACACCCTCGATGTGCTCCATCACCAGGTAGGGGCGGTCGCAGGACAGGTCGGCGTCGAGCACGCGCGCGACATAGGGGCTCTCGACCCGGCGCAGTGCCCGGACCTCGCGTTCGAGCCGGATGCGTGCGGCGTCGTTCTCGGTCAGGTCGTGCAGGACCTTGACCGCGACGCGCTCGCCACGGCGGGCGCTGGCGAGGTAGACCTCGCCCATGCCACCCCGGCCGAGCCTCTCGAGCAGGGTGTACGGCCCGACCTTGCCGAGCTTGCTCACCGTCCCTCCCCGCTCGGCGCGCCCATAAGGGACACAACCCTAGCGCTGTGAAAGGTGTGGACGCCTGAGGCACGCCGAAACTTCTATCTGCCGACTCCGATCACGACAGCAGCTTGTCGAGCTCGGCCCTGGGCTCGCGCCCGAGATCCCTGCGCCCCTTCCTGCGCCAGTTGACGTGACCGTGGCTCTCCAGCCAGAGCATCAGCCGGTCGGCGCCGAACAGCACGGCGGCCGCGGACGCGAGGGCGATGACGATCTCCATGCGCCCAGTCAAGGAGGCGCGCGCGGGGCCGCGGGCGCCGACACGCCGCCCGCGACCCGATCACGTCACTGTCCTGACTTGGCGATGACCGTGCCCTCGGCGGTGCGCAGCTGGCCCTCGCCGGTGTAGACCCACTTGGTGGAGGTCAGCTCGGGCAGGCCCATCGGCCCGCGCGCGTGCAGTTTCTGCGTGGAGATGCCGATCTCGGCGCCGAACCCGAACTCGCCGCCGTCGGTGAACCGGGTCGAGGCGTTGACCGCCACCGCTGCCGAGTCGACCAGCGACACGAACCGCCGGGCCGCCTGCTGGGACCGGGTGACGATGGCGTCGGTGTGGCCGGACCCGTAACGCCGGATGTGGGCCACCGCGTCCTCCAGCGAGTCGACGACCGCCGCCGCGATGTCGAGCGAGAGGTACTCGGCGGTGAAGTCGTCCTCGGTGGCCGGCACCACGTCGTCGCCGTAGCGGGCCACGCGCGCGTCGCCGTGGACGGTCACCCCGGCCGCCTTCAGCGCTTCCAGCGCCCGGGGCACGAACGCGTCGGCCGCGCCGGCGTGCACCAGGAACGTCTCGGCCGCGTTGCACACCGACGGCCGCTGCGCCTTGGCGTTGACCAGGATCTCCACGGCCAGGTCGAGGTCGGCGCCGGCGTCGACGTACACGTGGCAGTTGCCCGTGCCGGTCTCGATGACCGGGACGGTGGACTCCTCCACGACCGAGTTGATCAGCGACGCGCCGCCGCGCGGGATGAGCACGTCGACCAGCCCGCGGGCGCGCATCAGCGTCTTGACCGAGTCGCGGGTGAGGCCCGGCACGAGCTGTACGGCCCCGGACGGCACCTCGGTGGCGGCCAGCGCCTCCTGCATCACCTTCACCAGGGCGGTGTTGGAGCTGTAGGCGCTGGAGGAGCCGCGCAGCAGCACCGCGTTGCCGCTCTTGAGGCAGAGCGCGGCGGCGTCGACGGTGACGTTGGGGCGGCCCTCGTAGATGATGCCGATGACACCGAGCGGCACCCTGAGCTGACGCAGCTCCAGCCCGTTGGGCAGGGTGGAGCCGCGCACCACCTCGCCCACCGGGTCGGGCAGGTCGGCCACCTGGCGCACGGCCTCGGCGATGGCGGCCACCCGGCCCTCGTCGAGCCGCAGCCGGTCGATCATGGCCTCGGCGGTGCCCTGCGCCCTGGCCTGCTCCACGTCCGCGGCGTTGGCCTCGACGATCTCGGCGGCATGCGCCACCAGGGCGTCGGCGACGGCGCGCAGGGCCCGGTCCTTGGGCGCCCGCGGCAGCGGGGCCAGCTCGGCGGCGGCCTCTCGTGCCGCGTGGGCGACCTTCAGGAACTCTGTGTTCATGTTTGATTGCTCTCCGTTTGATTGCTCCGCTGCGCTCCGCGGCGAAGGGCTCCTCAAGCCTCGCTCTTCCCTCGTCACTCCGGTCGCTTCGCTCCCTGCGTTCCTCAGTCCAGAGCGAGGCGAGCCCTTCGCAAAACGACGTGCCCCTTGGTGCGTCAGCCGTGGGAATCTGTTATCCAGTCAGCCTTGGGACTTTGTGTCTCGGTCGGCCTTGGGACTCCAGTATTCCGGTCAGCTTTGGGGTTCCAGTATGACGATGTCGTCTCGGTGGATCAGTTCGCGTTCGTACTCTGGGCCGAGTTCGGTGGCCAGGTCGCGGGTGGAGCGGCCGAGGAGGCCTGGGATCTCCATCGCGTCGAAGTTGACCAGGCCGCGTGCCACCACGCGGCCGCGCGGTCCGCACAGGTCGACCGGGTCGCCGGCGGCGAACTCGCCCTCGACGGAGGTCACCCCGGCCGGCAGCAGGGACTTGCGCCGGGTGACGACGGCCTCGACCGCGCCGGCGTCGAGGTGGAGCCGGCCGCGCCCGGTGGTGGCGTGGGCCAGCCACAGCAGGCGCGTGCCCGGATGGCGGCCCTGGGGATGGAAGAAGGTGCCGACGTCGTCTCCGGCCAGCGCGTGCGCGGCGTGGGCGGCGGCGGTCAGCACGACCGGCACGCCCGCGCCGGTGGCGATCCTGGCCGCCTGCACCTTGGTGATCATGCCGCCGGTGCCGACGGCGCCGCCCTTGCCGAGCTGGACGCCGACCAGGTCCTCGGGCCCGCGGATCTCCGCCAGCCGCCGCGCGCCCGGCCGGCTCGGCGGGCCGTCGTAGAGCGCGTCGACGTCGGACAGCAGGATCAGCGCGTCGGCCCGGATGAGATGGCTGACCAGCGCGGCCAGCCGGTCGTTGTCGCCGAAGCGGATCTCGTCGGTGGCGACGGTGTCGTTCTCGTTGACGATGGGCACGATGTCGAGCTCCAGCAGCCGGTCGAGGGTGCGCTGGGCGTTGACGTGGTGGGTGCGCCGCATCATGTCGTCGGCGGTCAGCAGCACCTGGCCGACGCGCAGCCCGTACCGGGCGAAGGAGGAGGTGTAGCGGGCGACCAGCACGCCCTGCCCGACGGACGCCGCCGCCTGCTGCGTGGCCAGGTCGCGCGGTCGCGCGGGCAGCCCGAGCGGGCCCAGGCCCGCCGCGATGGCGCCCGACGACACCAGCACGAGCTGGGTGCCGGCCCGGCGGCGCGCGGCGAGCACGTCGACGAGGGCGTCGACCCGGTCGACGTCGATCATGCCCTGGGGGGTCGTGAGCGACGATGAGCCGATCTTGACGACGACCTTCGACGCTGAACCGATCTGTTCCCGCACGTCCAAACCCTATCCGAGCCCGCCAAACGGTTTATCCGAGGCGGCTGTCGGTGCCGCGCGGCCCCTGGCGGACCGCCTCGGCGTTGAGCGTCGGCTGCCAGTCGAAGATGTAACCGCCCTCCATCGGCCCGATCACCACCTCGACCCCGGCGGTGGCGCCGGCCTTGGCGAGCTCCTCCTCGACGCCGAGCCGCTCCAGCCGGTCGGCCAGGTAGCCGACGGCCTCGTCGTTGCTGAAGTCGGTCTGCCTGATCCACCGCTCCGGCTTCTCGCCGGTCACCTGGAACAGGTCGTCATTGACCTTGCGCACCTTGAACCCGGCCTCGCCGAGCTGCTTGGGCCTGATGACGAGCCTGGTCGGCTCCTCGACGGGCTTGGCGGCGCGGGCTGCGGCCACCCACTCGCCCATCGCGTACGTGAGCTCGCGCAGCCCTTCGTGGGCCGCCGCCGACACGGTGAACACCCGCAGCCCGCGCTCCTCGAACTCGGGCCGTACGAGGTCGGCCAGGTCACGGGCGTCGGGCACGTCGGCCTTGTTGAGCACGACCATGCGCGGCCGGTCCTCCAGCTTGCCGTAGGCGTGCAGCTCCGCCTCGATCACCTCGTAGTCGGTGACAGGGTCGCGGCCCGGCTCCATGGTGGCGCAGTCGATGACGTGCACGAGCATGTCGCACCGCTCGACGTGGCGCAGGAACTCGTGGCCGAGCCCCTTGCCCTCGGACGCGCCGGGGATCAGGCCGGGCACGTCGGCCACGGTGAACACGTTGTCGCCCGCGGTGACCACGCCCAGGTTGGGGATCAGGGTGGTGAACGGGTAGTCGGCGATCTTCGGCTTGGCCGCGCTGAGGGCGGCGATCAGCGACGACTTGCCCGCGCTGGGGAAGCCGACCAGCGCCACGTCGGCGACGCTCTTCAGCTCCAGCATCACGTCCAGCGCGTCACCCGGCTCGCCCAGCAGCGCGAACCCGGGCGCCTTCCGCTTGGTGCTGGCCAGCGCGGCGTTGCCGAGGCCGCCGTGGCCGCCGCCGGCGATCACGTAACGGGTGCCGGCGCCGACCAGGTCGATGAGCACCTCACCGGTCGCCGCGTCCTTGACCACGGTGCCGTTGGGCACCGGCAGCACCACGTCGCCCCCGTTGGCGCCGTCGCGGTTGGAGCCCTGACCCTGCTTGCCGTTGCCGGCCTTGCGGTGCGGGCGGCGGTGGTAGTCGAGCAGGGTGGCGGTGTTGGGGTCGACCTCCAGGATGACGTCCCCGCCCCGCCCGCCGTTGCCGCCGTCGGGGCCGCCGAGCGGCTTGAACTTCTCCCGGTGGATGGAGGCGCAGCCGTTCCCCCCGTCACCGGCCCTGACATGCAGGATCACCTGGTCCACGAAGTCCGGCATTCAGCTCTTCTCCTCCATAGGCCCGCGTACGGGCACACCATCACATCCAGCCGAGCACCCTCAGGAAACGGGTACCTCCGCCCCCTCAGACGAACGGGCTCCGCAGAGGTGCCCCGCCGATCGGCCGCTCCCCCGTACGAGGATCCGGCCGTACGACCGAGCCCTCCACACGGGACCGGCCACAAAACCGGCCCTTCCACGGAAGGAGTCGTACAACGGGACAAGGGGTGGATCGGCAGGCGATCCACCCCTTGTCTCAACCCCTCGCGACGGAGATTTACTCCGCGACGGGGACGATGCTCACGGCGCGGCGACCGCGCTTGGTGCCGAACTGGACGTGACCGGCGGTCAGCGCGAACAGGGTGTCGTCGCCGCCACGGCCGACGTTGTCACCCGGGTGGAAGTGGGTGCCGCGCTGGCGGACGATGATCTCGCCGGCGTTGACCAGCTGGCCGCCGAAGCGCTTGACGCCCAGGCGCTGAGCGTTGGAGTCGCGGCCGTTGCGGGTGGACGACGCGCCCTTCTTGTGTGCCATCTCTCAAACTCCCGATCAGGCCTGGTCGATACCGGTGATCTTCACCTGGGTGTACCGCTGACGGTGACCCTGGCGCTTCTTGTAACCGGTCTTGTTCTTGTACTTGAGAATGCGGATCTTCGGACCCTTGGTCTCACCGAGGATCTCGGCGTTGACCGTGAACCGGCCCGCCTCCGTGGTCACATCGCCGTCGTTGACGACGAGCACCGTCGGCAGCGAAACCGAAGAGCCGACCTCGCCGGCGACCTTGTCCACCTCGAGGACGTCACCGACGGAGACCTTCTGCTGCCTGCCGCCGCAACGAACGATCGCGTACACCGCGGAACCCTTCTACTGACTAGCTGTTGTCGATACACCGGCGCCCCGAGCGGGACGACCGCTGCCTCCGAATGCTGCGCCCGACCTCCGGCTCGTCCGAAACCGACGAACCGAGGGGCGCGCCAACAGGGCACGCCACCTAGCGCACCGATCCACTAGGGTACCGGATGATCCGTGCCCCTGGCGAACCGGACGATTCATCGGATCGCCCGCCAAGCGGTCACTCGGCGGACTTGGCTCGGCGGGAACGTCGCCGCCCCCTGCCGGAAGACTGGCCGCCGTGGTCGTCCTCATGCGGGACATCGTCAAGCGCACCGGTCACCGTATCACGGTTCCCCGTGTCCTTGGCCGCGGAGACCTTGTCGCCCATCTTGTCGGAGACCGCCTTCTCGACCGCCATCTTGCCCTGCGTGCCGCGCGGCTCCGGCTTGCTCTCGACCGGCTCCGTGGAGACGATCAGGCCCCGCCCGTTGCAGCAGTCGCACGGCGTCGAGAACGCCTCCAGCAGGCCCTGACCGACCCGCTTACGGGTCATCTGGACCAGCCCCAGCGAGGTCACCTCGGCCACCTGGTGCTTGGTCCGGTCGCGGGCCAGGCACTCCAGCATGCGCCGCAGCACCAGGTCGCGGTTGGACTCCAGCACCATGTCGATGAAGTCGATCACGATGATGCCGCCGATGTCGCGCAGCCGGAGCTGGCGCACGATCTCCTCGGCCGCCTCCAGGTTGTTGCGGGTGACGGTCTCCTCGAGGTTGCCGCCCTGGCCGGTGAACTTGCCGGTGTTGACGTCGACGACGGTCATCGCCTCGGTCCGGTCGATCACCAGCGAGCCGCCGCTCGGCAGCCACACCTTGCGCTCCATCGCCTTGGCGAGCTGCTCGTCGATCCGGTACGACTCGAACACGTCGCCCTGGCCGCCGTCCCACTTCGTCAGCCGCTCGGCCAGGTGCGGCGCGACGTACTTGACGTACTCGTCGACCGTCTCCCAGGCGTCCTCGCCCTGCACGACCAGCGAGCTGAAGTCCTCGTTGAAGACGTCGCGCACCACCCGGATGGTCAGGTCGGGCTCGGCCGAGAGCAGCTCGGGCGGGCTGGCCGACTTGGCCTTCTTGCGGATGTTCTCCCACTGCGCCGACAGGCGGGCGACGTCGCGGGCCAGCTCCTCCTCCGAGGCGCCCTCGGCGGCCGTACGGACGATCACGCCGGCGTTCTCCGGCATGACCTTCTTCAGGATGCTCTTGAGCCGGGTGCGCTCCTTGTCGGGGAGCTTGCGGCTGATGCCGGTCATCGACCCGTCGGGCACGTACACCAGGTAGCGGCCGGGCAGGCTGATCTGCGAGGTCAGCCGGGCGCCCTTGTGGCCGATCGGGTCCTTGGTGACCTGCACCAGCACCGACTGGCCGGACTTCAGCGCGGACTCGATCCGCTTGGGCTGCCCCTCCAGGCCGGCGGTGTCGAAGTTGACCTCGCCCGCGTACAGGACGGCGTTGCGCCCCTTGCCGACGTCGACGAACGCGGCCTCCATCGACGGCAGCACGTTCTGCACCTTGCCGAGGTAGACGTTGCCGACGTAGGACTGGCTGGCCTCGCGGTTGACGTAGTGCTCGACGAGGATGCCGTCCTCCAGCACCGCGATCTGCGTGCGGTCGCCCTGGCGGCGCACCACCATCATCCGGTCGACGGACTCGCGGCGGGCCAGGAACTCCGACTCGGTGATGATCGGCGGACGCCGGCGGCCCAGCTCGCGGCCCTCGCGCCGGCGCTGCTTCTTGGCTTCCAGGCGGGTCGAGCCGCGCACGCTCTGCACGCCGTCGGCGGAGGTGTCGTGGGCGGCCGCCCGGCCGGAGCGCGGGGCGCGGATGCGCACCACCGTGTTCGGCGGGTCGTCGGGCGTCGTGTCGGCCGTGTCGTCGTCAGCGCCGCGGCGGCGACGGCGACGGCGGCGGCGCGAGCTGGAGCCGGACTCGTCCTGGGACTCCTCGGACGCCTCCTCCTGGCCCTCCTCGTCGGAGTCGTCGGAGTCGTCGCCCTCGTCGTTCTCGTCACGCTCGCGTGACTTGCCGCGCCCGCGCCCGCCGCGCCTGCGGCGACGGCGCCGGCCACCGGTCTCCTCCTGGTCGTCGGAGGTGTCGGCGTCGCCGTCGGTGTCGATGTCGGTGTCGTCCTCGGCGGTGACCTCGGCGCTCTCGTCGTGCGCCTCCACCTCAGGCTCGGGCTCCGGCTCCACCGGCCGTACCGGCTGCGCCTGTGTGGGGTCGGGCGCCTGGAACAGCGGCGCGAAGATGGCCGCCGGGCGCCGGAAGGCGGAGCCACCGGCCTCGTCCCGCCTGCGGGCGGCCAGCCCGAACGGGTCGGCCAGCAGGTTGACCTTGATGTCGTCCTCATCAAGGTCCTCCCCGGCGGGCTCGTCGTCGAGCGGCTCGTCCTCGGGCAGGATCTCGAGAATCTCCTCCTGCTCATCGGCGGACCCGTCACGCTCTGCCGCGGCCTCCCCGGCCCCCGCGGCCACCTGCGCGGCCACACCCGGCTCGACGCGCGACTCAGCGGACTCGACCCCGGCACCACCCGCCCGGGCAGCGTCGTCACGGACCTCACCCGTACGAGCAGCGCCCGCACGGTCGGCACCGGTACGAGCAGCGCCCGCCGCAGCGGCACCCGTACGGTCAGCTCCCGCCGTAGCGGCACCCGCGCGGTCGGCACCCGCCGTAGCAGTGCCCGCGCGGTCAGCGCCCGTCGCAGCGGGCTCTCCCGCCTCGATCTCCGACTCGGCCTTCTTACGGGATCGGCGCCGCTTCGCGGGCGCTTCCGGCTCGGCGGCCTCGCCCGGCGCACCGGCGCCGGAGACCGCGGCCCCGCTCAGCTCAGCCACGCCAGGGGTCTCGGTGCCGGAGGCCGCGACCGCCTCGCCACGGGCCGCCTCAGCGCCGTTGGCAGGCACCTGGGCGTCGGGGGCGCCGACGGCCGCGTCCGGGGTCTCGGGGACGCCGGACGCACCGGTCTCCGCCTCGTCGGCGGTCTTCTTGCGGCGCCGGGTCGTCGTGGCCGTCGACCGGGTCCGCGTGGTGCGCTTGGGCTTGGCCTCCTCGACGGCGGCGGCCGCCGCCTCCTCGGCCGGGCTCACCGGAGCCGGCGCGGCGACGACCTCGCCGGGCTCTCCGGCCGCGCGTTGCGCCGCCACACTGGGCAGCGGCCGCCCTTCGGTCACCGACGGCGCGGCCTGGGCGGCCGGGACGGTGACCGGGGCGGAGGGCTTCTCCTCAGGGATCTCCGGCGGGGGCCCCGCCGGCCTCTTGGCCGCGCCGCGGCGCCTGGTCACCTGGGACTGTTCTGTTGTCTCCCCGTCAGGGCCATTGGCCCCGGCGTTGGGCTCGTTCTCGTCGAGCATGCGGGCGCTCTCCCGTCAGCCCCCGGGCGCGTCGCCGCGCCGCGCAGGAGCATCGTGTCTCGTTGTCCGCCACACCCGGAGGCGTGGCGCCAAGTCCTGTCTGCCGGTCACACCCCATGGGGCGCTCCCCTTAACCGGCGACGTGCTCACCCGCCGGTCCCGCCTCGCCGCCGCGCGTCGTATCGCGGTCCAGGTCGAGCGGGTCGGCAAGTGCACCGGTGCCGGCGTCGAGTGGCCCCTGCGCCAGCCTGGTCACCTCGGGGGGGACCGGCGGCGCGAAGTCGGCCACAAGGCGCAGCCCTGTGAGCACATCGTCGGGTCGAACGGCAGGAGTCATGTGCCGAACAACCATGCGCAGTATGACACACGACTGTCCGGGCACCTGAGCTGCTGTTCTCCCTGTTCCCTCCGGCACCGTGAGCCTCAGCACGGCCTCGCGCGCGTCGAAGCGCCGCGGCCCCTTCTTGGTGAGGCGCTCGACCTCCACGTGGCCGGCCGCGAGGAACTTCTGCACCGCCTCTTCGGCGTGCTCGCGGTCGGCGCCGGGCAGCCGCACTTCCCACTCGGAGACTTCCAGGCGGTCGGCCAGCGCGCCGGGGCCGACCTCGACGACGTCGAGCACGTCAAGGCCCGGCGGCAGCGATCCGTCGAGGTCGGTCTTGACCTGCCGGGGATCGCACGGCGTGGTGACGCCGATCTCGAGGTATTCGGCTTCGCTGGCAACGCCGGTCGGCGCTGCTCCCGCGTAGGAGATCTTCGGATGTGGCGAGAAGCCCGCACTGTAGGCCACCGGAATACCGGCACGACGGACCGCACGCTCGACGGCCCGCGAGATGTCGCGGTGGCTGGTGAAGCGCAGGCGTCCGCGCTTGGCGTAGCGCACACGCAGGCGCTGCACCGTGGGCGCGGGCGGTGGCCCGTCGGGAACAGGTTTCAGTGCCTTGTCGTCCTTCCCTTGTAAGAGTTTCTTCTCTCAGGATAAGCCGCCCGGGCACCCGCGTGTACAGGATCATGTACGGCGAGACACCGGCCGCGCACCCGGCGCGTCGTCAGACGACCGTGAGCGGAAGGAGTTTGCGGCCCGTCGGACCGATCTGAATCTCGGTGCCCATGGTGGGGCAGACGCCGCAGTCGTAGCACGGGGTCCAGCGGCAGTCTTCGACCTCGCCGCCCGAGACGGCGTCCTGCCAGTCCTGCCAGAGCCACTCGCGGTCGAGCCCGGCGTCGAGGTGGTCCCAGGGCAGGACCTCGTTCTCCTCGCGCTCGCGCGTGGTGTACCAGTCGACGTCGACGCCGGCCCGCTCGGCGGCGGCCATCCATCGTTCGTAGGAGAAGTGCTCGCTCCAGCCGTCGAAGCGGCCGCCGTCTTCCCAGACCGCGCGGATGACGGCGCCGACCCGGCGGTCGCCGCGCGACAGCAGGCCCTCCACGATGGACGGCTTGCCGTCGTGGTAGCGGTAGCCGATGGCCCGGCCGTACTCCTTGTCGCGGCGCAGCGAATCGCGCAGCGCCTTGAGCCGCCGGTCGACGGTCTCGTGGTCGGCCTGGCCCGCCCACTGGAACGGGGTGTGCGGCTTGGGCACGAAGCCGCCGATGGAGACGGTGCAGCGGATGTCGCGCGACCCGGTGGCCTCGCGGCCCGCCTTGATGACCTTCTTGGCCAGGTCGGCGATGCCGAGCACGTCCTCGTCGGTCTCGGTGGGCAGCCCGCACATGAAGTAGAGCTTCACCTGCCGCCAGCCCTGGGAGTAGGCGGCGGTGACGGTGCGGATGAGGTCTTCCTCGGTGACCATCTTGTTGATCACCTTGCGCATGCGCTCGGAGCCGCCCTCGGGGGCGAAGGTGAGGCCGGAGCGCCGCCCGTTGCGGGAGAACTCGTTGGCCAGGTCGATGTTGAACGCGTCGACCCGGGTCGAGGGCAGCGACAGCGAGGTGTTGGTGCCTTCGTAGCGGTCGGCCAGGCCCTTGGCCAGGTCGCCGATCTCGCTGTGGTCGGCGGACGACAGCGACAGCAGCCCGACCTCGTTGAAGCCGGACTCCTCGATGCCCTGCTTCACCATGGCGCCGACCGTGGTGATCGACCGCTCCCGCACCGGACGGGTGATCATGCCGGCCTGGCAGAACCGGCAGCCGCGGGTGCAGCCGCGGAAGATCTCCACGCTGAAGCGTTCGTGCACGGTCTCGGCCAGCGGCACCAGCGGCTTCTTCGGGTAGGGCCACTCGTCGAGGTCCATGACGGTGTGCTTGTGGACCCGCCACGGCACGTCGGGACGGTTGGGCGCGACCCGCTTGATGCGGCCGTCGGGGTGGTAGTCGACGTCGTAGAACTTGGGCACGTAGACGCCGCCGGACTCGGCCAGCCGCATGAGCAGCTCGTCGCGCCCGCCGGGCCTGCCCTCGTCCTTCCACTCGCGGATGACCTCGGTGATGGCGATCGCGATCTGCTCGCCGTCGCCGAGCACGGCCGCGTCGAGGAAGTCGGCGATCGGCTCGGGGTTGAAGGCTGCGTGGCCGCCCGCGAGCACGATCGGGTCGTCGTCGCCGCGCTCGGCGGCCACGAGCGGGATCCCGGCCAGGTCGAGCGCGGTCAGCATGTTGGTGTAGCCGAGCTCGGTCGAGAAGGAGACGCCGAACACGTCGAACGCGCGCACCGGCCGGTGGGCGTCGACCGTGAACTGCGGCACGCCCTCGGCCCGCATGAGCGCCTCGAGATCCGGCCAGACCGCGTAGGTGCGCTCGGCCAGGGTCGCGGGCAGCTCGTTGAGGATCTCGTACAGGATGGCCACGCCCTGGTTGGGCAGCCCCACCTCGTAGGCGTCGGGGTACATCAGCGCCCAGCGCACGTCGGCGGAGTCCCACTCCTTGACCGTCGAGTTGAGCTCACCCCCGACGTACTGGATCGGCTTCTGCACCTTGGGCAGCAGCGGTTCCAGGCGAGGGAAAATCGACTCCGCAGTCATACGACCCAGGGTAGCGGCGCCTGGCCGTTCAGCCGAACGCACGCTGCCTCACGTGGATGGCCTGCAGCAACCCGACCCCGATGAGGTTGGCGAAGGTCGAGGTGCCGCCGTAGGAGACGAACGGCAGCGGCAGCCCGGTGATGGGCATGATGCCGATGGTCATGCCGACGTTCACGAACATCTGGAAGGTGAACCAGCACACGATCGTGCCCGCCATCAGCGTGCCGAACCGGTCCTTGCAGTGCCGCGCGATCCACAGCCCGCGCAGCAGCACCAGGCCGAGCAGCGCCACCAGCGTGACCGAGCCGAGGAAGCCGAACTCCTCGCCCGCCACGGTGAAGATGAAGTCGGTGTGCTGCTCCGGCACGAACCTGCCGGTGGTCTGGCCGCCCCCGAGCAGCCCCTTGCCGAACAGCTGCCCGGAGCCGATCGCGATCAGCGACTGGGTGCTGTTGTAGCCGACGCCCCGCGGGTCGACGCTCGGATCGACGAACGCGGTGAACCGGGCCACCTGGTAGGGCTCCAGCACGTCGAAGAAGAAGACGCAGAAGATCCCGGCGGCGCCGATGAGCGTGAACAGGGCGATCAGCCGCTTGCGCACCCCAGAGATGATCATGGCGGAGGCCGTGACGGCGGCCAGCACGAGCGCGGTGCCGAGGTCGGGCTGGAGCATCACCAGCACCAGCGTGATCCCGGCGGCCACCAGCGCCAGCAGCACGTCCAGGCCGCGCGGCCGGTCGGTGCCCTCGACCGGCTGGGCCAGCAGCATGGACGTGATCAGCACCAGGCCGACCTTGGCGAACTCCGACGGCTGCACCGCGAATCCGCCGCCGAGCAGGATCCACGAGTGGGACCCGTTGATGGTCGCGCCCAGAGGAGTCAGCACGAGCCCCAGCCCGACGAGCGAGACCAGGTAGACCACCGGCGCGTACGCCCGCACCGCCCGGTAGTCGGTCATCGCGACCGCGAGGCACAGCGCCACCCCGATCACCTGGTTCAACAGGTGCTTCCACAGCAGCCCTGTGGAGCCGGGCGCCCACGTCCGCGTGGACGACCAGACGAGCAGGGAGCCGAGGACCAGCAGCGCGGCCACGGCGACCAGCATCACCACGTCCAGCCGCCACACCGCCGACTCCGGCCCGAACACCCTGCGGGTGAACGGCCGCCGCCCCGCCGCCAGCGCACCACCGGTCATCCTGGCACCACCGTCCCGTCGGGCCGGAACGTCGGCAGCTCCGACACCGGCTTGCCATCCCGCACCGCGGCCGGCCGTTTGATGCCGAAGATGCCCTCGTAGATCTCACGGGCGGCGGGAGCGGCGGTCTCCGCGCCGAACCCTCCCTGGGAGACCATGACGACCACGACGAACCGCGGGTTACGGGTCGGCGCGAACGAGGCGAACCAGGAGGTGTCCTGCTTGCCCCACACCTCCGCCGTGCCCGTCTTGCCGCCGATCGTCACCTGGTCCATGGGGAAACCGGCGAAGGCCCCGGCCGCGGTGCCGTCGGAGGGGACCTGGCTGAGCGCGTTCTTGATGTAGCGCCGTTCCTTCTCCGTCACCGGGAGCCTGCCGACGACAGGCACGGGAATGGTCTTGACCACCTTCCCGTCCGGCCGCACCATCGCCCAGCCGATCCGCGGGCTGCGCACCTTGCCGTCGGTGGCGAGCGCCGCGTACGCGCGAGCCAGCTGCAGCGGCGTCACCAGCACGTCCCCCTGACCGATGCTGAAGTTGGCCGAGTCGCCCGGCCGCAGGATGAACCCCTCGGCGCAGTTCTCGTGCGCCAGCCGCTTGAGGAACGCCGCCCGGGCGCCGTCCTTGACCTCGGGATAGCCGGTCTGCGCCCGCTTGCAGTTCTCGCCGCTGGTCAGCGCCCAGCTCTCCTTCTTCCAGCGGCGGTCGGGGATGCGCCCGTGCGACTCGCCCGGCAGGTCGACACCGGTGGGCGCGCCGAACCCGAACTTCCTGGCGGTGTTGGCGAACACCTCGGCGACGTGCTTCTTCGGCGTCCGCCCGCCGTCCTTCAGGTACTGGTCGTACGCGGCCTTGTAGAAGATCGTGTCGCACGACTTCACCAGCGCCGTGTGGAGGGTGAGCGTGCCGAGCGGGATGCCGCGGAAGCCGTTGAAGGCACGGTCGCCGATCATGACGGAGCCGGGGCAGCTGTACTGGCCGTCGAGCGGGTATCCGGCCCGCAGCATCGAGGCCACGGACGACACCTTGAACGTCGAGCCGGGCGCGAACTGGCCGTTGATCGCCCGCGACGTCAGCGGCTTGCCGGACTTCTCCGACAGCAGGTGGCGGTAGGTGCGCGCGGAGATGCCGCCCGCCCACACGGACGGGTTGTAACCGGGCGCGCTGGACATCGCGAGCACCCGCGAGGTGCGCGCGTCGAGCACCACCGCCGCGCCCCCGTCGGCGGCCGGCGCGGACTTCATCGCCTTCTGCAGCGCCCGCTCGGTGACCGCCTGGATGCGCGCGTCGATGCTGGTCACCAGGTGATGACCGGCGACGGACGGCACCTCCTTCTCCACCCCGAGCGGCTTGCCCATCCGGTCGACCTGCACCCTGCGGATGCCGGCCTTGCCGCGCAGCTCCTCGTCGTAGAAGTACTCCAGGCCGTCGCGCCCGGCCAGGTCGACGCCCGAGAAGGTGGCCTTCAGCCCGACCCGCTTCTCCAGCTCGGCCTCGGTCACCGGGGACAGGTAGCCGAACATCTGCGCCCCGGCCTCACCCAGGGGATACTCCCTGATGGCCTGGATCTCCGCCGACACCGCGGGGAACTTCTCCTGCTGCTCCAGGATCTGCAGCGCCTCGCGGGTGTCGACCTTCTCGTCGAGCGGCACGGGTTGGTACGGGGAGCCGGTCCAGCACGGCTTGGGCACGTCGGGACCGCAGGGCGTGATCCGCCTCTGCAGCTGCGAGACGGGCCGGCTGAGCACCTCCGAAAGCTTGCCCAGCACCTTGACCCCGCTGTCGCGCATCCGCACCAGCCTGTTGCGGTCGACCGAGACGACCAGCCGGGACTTGTTGCGCACCAGCGGGCGGCCCGAGGAGTCGAGGATCTGTCCGCGCACCGCGGGCACGATGACGGTCCTGGTGCGGGTCTCGGTCGCCCGGTTGACGAACTCGGGGCCGCGTACGACCTGCACCTGCCAGAGCCGCACGGCGAGCGCCGCGAGCAGCACCAGCACGAGCACCTGCACCACGAGCAGCCGGGTCCGCATGCGGTTCACAGCAGGTGCCTCTCCCGCGCGCCACGCGAAGCCAGCCAGACCACCACGGGGGCGACGATGAGCGTGCAGGCCACGGTCACCGGGACCTGCTGGGTGAGCGTCGAGACCGTGACCCGCGGGTCGGACAGCAGCCCGCTTACGGCCGCGGCCAGCAGCGGTGCGAGCAGCACGCACAGCACGACGGTGACGACCTTGTTGCCCACGCCCCGCCCGGCCAGATAGCCCACCAGCGCGAACACGAACGCGTACAGCCCCGCCACGTGCGCCGTCGGCGGCGCGAGATCGACGAGCAGCCCCGCCCCGAACCCGAGCACCGCCCCGGCGGCGGGCCCGCGCGCCAGGGCGGCCCCCACGACCGCCAGCAGCACCAGGTCGGGCGCTCCCCCGGCCGGCAGGCGCAGCCGGTTCACCAGGACGAACTGCACCAGCAGCGCCACCACCACGGCCACGACAGCCGTCATCGCGTCCCCTCCCTCCGCGGCAGCACCGCGTCTCTCGGGTCGCGCGCGGGCGGCTGCACCACCACGCCGACCACATCCAGCGCGGTCATGTCCGCGTACGGGCGCGCGTACGCGGTCCTCGTCAGCTCGCCCGACGCCGGCTCCACCCGCTCGACCACCCCGATCGGCACCCCGGGCACGTACGGCGCGCCCCGGTGCGAGCCGAAGCTGACCAGGCGCGAGCCCCGCAGCACGGGCGCCGTCGCGTCGAGAAGCTGGAAGCGCAGCAGCCGGCCGTGCTCTCCCACGCCGTGCACCACGCCGATCTCCCTGCCCTGCTCCAGGCGGGCGCCGGCCGCCGAGGCGGGATCGCTCAGCAGCACCACGCTCGACGTGCGCGGGCTCGCGTGCACGACCCGGCCGACCAGCCCGTCACCGTTGATCACGGTCATGTCGGCGCGGACGCCGTCGTCGGTGCCGGCGTCGAGTTCGACCGCCTCCTCGAACCCCGGCTGGCCGCGCCTGGCGATCACGTTGGCCGGCACCACCTTGTAGCCGCCGAGCGAGGCCAGCCCGAGCATCCGTTTCAGCTCCGCGGACCGCATGGTGTCGACCTTGCCCGCGGCCAGGTCGGCACGGAGCCGCGCGTTCTCGCGGCGGAGCCTGGCGATGCTCTCCTGGGCGGCGGGAGCCCCGGCGAGGGCCTCGACGAATCCGGTGACCGGCCCGAACACCGTCGCCCCCGCCTGCTCGGCCGTGCCGAACACCCACGAGCCGGCCGCGCGCAGCGGCTCCAGCGGCGAGCTCTCCCCCGTCCTGTGGTCGACGGTCAGGATGACCAGCGCCGCCGCCAGAAGAGTTCCCAGGATCAGCCGTGCCTGGCGCGAGTCCCTCATCAGCGCCGCGACTCCGGAACCAGGACCTGCTGCAGCGCCTCGAAGTCCTCCACGCACCGGCCGGTGCCCAGCGCGACCGAGTCGAGGGCGTTCTCCACCAGGTGTACGGGCATGCCCGTTTCCTGCCTGAGCCGTTCGTCCAGTCCCTTGAGCAGCGCGCCGCCGCCGGTCAGGGCCAGCCCCCGGTCCATCAGGTCGCCGGACAGCTCCGGCGGGCACAGGTCGAGAGTCGACCTGACCGCGTCGGCGATGGCGTTGACCGGCTCCTCGATGGCCTTGCGGATCTCCTCGGCCGACACGATGATCGTCTTCGGCATGCCGCTGACCAGGTCACGGCCGCGCACCTCGGCGTGCGCCTCCTCGCCGTCGGCCCAGGCCGAGCCGATCGTCATCTTGATCTCCTCGGCGGTGCGCTCGCCGAGCATGAGCGAGAACTCCTTCTTGACGTACGTGATCACCGCCTGGTCCAGCTCGTCGCCGCCGACTCTGATGGACTTGCTGGTGACCACGCCGCCCATGGAGATGATCGCCACCTCGGTGGTGCCGCCGCCGATGTCGACGACCATGTTGCCGGTGGGCTCGTGCACCGGCAGCCCGGCCCCGATCGCCGCCGCCATCGGCTCCTCGACGATGTAGACCTTGCGCGCCCCGGCCTGGTAGCCCGCCTCCTTGACGGCCCGCTGCTCGACGCCGGTGATGCCGCTGGGCACCGCGATGATGATGCGCGGTTTGGAGAGATGGCGGCGTTTATGCGCGCGTTGGAGGAAATATCGCAACATCCGCTCGGTGACCTCGAAGTCCGCGATCACCCCGTCCTTGAGCGGGCGGACCGCCACGATGTTGCCGGGCGTACGGCCGATCATGCGTTTGGCCTCGATGCCCACGGCGACGATCTTCTCCGTGGCGGTGTTGATGGCGACGACCGACGGCTCGCTGAGCACGATGCCGCGGCCGCGCACGTACACCAGCGTGTTGGCGGTGCCGAGGTCGACCGCCATGTCACGGCCGAGAAAGGCGAGCTTGCTACCCATGGGGAACGGAGCCTTCCCGTGACGTTCGCAAAGGACTAAGGACTCACGACCGAATCCAATGCCGCTATGACTACGGACTGAATTCGAATCGTAACGTGACGTACCCACCTGCCCGCACACTGAGCCCGTGCGCCCCACAAAAATCTCAAGTCCCTGCGCGCACCGCGATTTTGCCCGGATTGCGCGCTACCACCCGCGTCCTCGGGTAGGCCCCGTAAACGACGAATGCCCGCGAGGCTTCAGAGCCTGCGGGCACTCGGGCGAGCCGTGGACCTCAGAACCGGTCGGGGAAGAAGATCTTGATCTCCCGCGCGGCCGACTCGGGCGAGTCGGAGCCGTGGACGACGTTCTCGCCGATCTCCAGGGCGTGGTCGCCGCGGATCGTGCCGGGAGGCGACTTCACCGGGTCGGTGAGCCCCGCCAGCGAACGGAACGCCTCGACGGCGCGGTGACCCTCGGCCACCAGCGCCACCAGCGGCCCGGAGGTGATGAACTCGACGAGCTCGCCGAAGAACGGCCTCTCGGAGTGCTCGGCGTAGTGGGCCTTGGCGGTCTCGACGTCGAGGGTGCGCAGGTCCATCGCCACGACCTTGAGGCCCTTGCGCTCCATGCGGGCGATCACGTCACCGATCAGGCCGCGCTTCACCCCATCGGGCTTGATCAGGACAAGAGTGCGCTCGGACACTTCGGGTTCTCCTTCGAACTGGGTCGCGGATGCGGGCTACGAGCACGGCCTGGCCCGGGATGCTCCGCCGCACAGGCCATCGCGAAGCTGCGGCACAGCTTACCGCCCCACGCCGGTCACCTCGTTTCCCGGCGGCTCAGGCCCCGCCCTCGGGCGACTGCGCGGGCGGCGGCACCGGCGGCATCTCGCCACCCCCGCCCGCCTGCCCGTCCTCCGCCGGCGTCGTACGGATCGTCGCGCCGGTCCCGCCGTCCGCCGCCGGCGCCCGGCGCGACATGACGGACACCAGGACGATCACGGCCACGGCCAGGAACCCCCCGACCAGCGCCCAGAGATGCAGGACACCGACGTAGCTGTCGACGAACTCCTGCCTCGAACTCTGGTCGAGCAGCGTCTTCTGCATCCCGGTGCCCAGAAGGTAGCCGGCCAGCACGCCGGGGAAGCAGAGCGCCAGGCCGAACATGGCCGCCCCCGATCCCACGTCGGCGAGCGCCGCCGTCAGCGCCACGGACGCGCCGACCGCGAGCAGGGTGAACGGCACGACCAGCACCAGCCCTTCCGCCGAGGGCACCAGCACGCGCACCGAGCACAGCCCGGCGACCATGGCGAGCAGGCCGAGCTGCGTGAGCCACTGGCTGGACGCGGCCGACACGCGCACCGCGACCGCCGCCACCACCCCCAGAACGCCCGCGACGCAGAACGGGACCCACAGCCCTTTCAGCCCCGGCCCGCCCATGCCGCCCATCTCCACATACGTCACCTGGGCGACGCTGGGCAGCAGCACGACGCCGACCGCCACCATGGTGTACGCGAGCGTACGGCTCTCCCGGGCGCCGATGGAGGCCAGGGCGAGCAGTCCCACCATGGCGAGCGCCGCCAGTGTGATCATCAGCCCGCTGTGCCAGTCCTGGCTCGCGGCGCCGATGGCCACGGCCGCCACCCCGGCGGCGGGCACGATCGCGAGCAGGACGCGGCTGCGATCCTCGGGCCGCGGGCCCGGCGTGGACGGCCGCCCGCGCAGCGACCAGAGCATGAGATACACGGCGGCGAGCGCCAGCGCGATGCCGCTGAGCAGCGGATAGGGCTGCAGCGTGATCCGCCACTCCGTCGCTCCGGCGAGCGGCCAGAGCGCGAGCGCCTGGGCACCCAGCAGGCTGAGCGCCAGCGTGCCGGCCCACAGGCCGCGCAGCCACCGCGGCCGGTCCCACACGGCGACCAGCGTGGCGGGCACGAGCAGCCCGGCGCCGACACCGTGGGCGACCCGCAGCACGCCGACCACGAAGGCCGAGTCCGCGTAGCCGCCGGCCGCGTCGGCGACGGCCAGCAGCGCCAGCCCCGCGACGAGCAGGTGGGCGGCCTTGACCCGGCGCAACGCCATGGCCGCGAGCGGCACGGCCAGCATCATCGCCGGCAGGGCGAGCCCGTGGGCGCGCATGAGCCCGACCCGGTCGATGCCGGCGGGCAGCAGCTCGGCGACGACGGACACGGTATTGGGGATGGCGACGATCGCCAGCGGCAGCGCGGCCACGATGAGCAGACCGAGCACGGCGTCGAGCACAGGCGCCGGACCTGCGTGCGGCTCGGCCTCTGGGGACCGATGAATCGGGGGGACGGCCATGACGCCCGACTTTAGCGGGAAGTCACGCCCTCGACACGGCGAGCGACGATAATCGCGGTGACCCAGAGCGCGGCGAAGATCGTCCCGAGGAAGAACATCGCCGGCACGAGGAACCCCATGGCGATCGCCAGCACCTGCGCCACGCTGCCGAGAACGTAACCGATGGGCCGCTTGAGCAGCCCGGTGGCGATGACGCAGAACACGGCCAGGCCGATGCCGGTGGTCACCGCCAGCGCGGGCGTGATCCCGCCGATGGTGATCATCACCGGCGTGGTGAGGCCGACCACGATCGCCTCCATGCCGAGCACGCTCGCGCCCAGCCGCCGCATGCCAGGAGTCACCTGGAAGCCGAGCAAGCCCATCACGCACCCTCCGCCTTCAGCAGGACCCGCGCGTCACCCACCGTGACCACCGACCCGGTGATCAGCACGCCGGTGCCGGCGAACTCGCCATCCGCGTCGGCGATGCCGATGGCCTGGTCGATGGCGTCGTCGAGACGCTCGGTGACGTGCACGCGCTCCTCGCCGAAGACGGACTCCGCCAGCGCCCCGAGCTCTGCGGCCGGCATCGAGCGCGGCGACGAGTTACGGGTGACGACGACCTCGGCGACCATCGGCTCCAGCAGCTCCAGCAGCCCTTCGACGTCCTTGTCGGCCATGACCGCCACGACGCCGACGACCTTGGGGAAGTCGAACGCCTCGTGCATCGCGTCGAGCGTCGCCTGCATGCCGCCCGGGTTGTGCGCGGCGTCCAGCACCACCGTGGGGTTGCGCCGTACCACCTCCAGCCTTCCCGGCGAGGACGCCTGCGCGAACGCCGCACGCACCAGCTCGACGTCGAGCGGGTCGTCGCCGCCGGTCAGCGCCTCGACCGCGGCCAGCGCGCAGGCGGCGTTGCTCGCCTGGTAGGCGCCGTAGAGCGGCAGGTAGACGTCGTCGTACACGCCCTTGAGCCCGCGGAAGGTGATCAGCTGCCCGCCGATGGCGACCTCACGGCCGAGCACCCCGAACTCCAGGCCCTCGCGCGCCACCACCGCACCCACGTCGGCGGCCCGCCGCATCAGCACCTCGGCCGCGGCAAGCTCCTGCTGCGCGAACACTGCGGTGGCGCCAGGCTTGATGATGCCGGCCTTCTCCTGGGAGATGCTCGGGATGTCGGGGCCGAGCCTGTCGGTGTGGTCGAGCGAGATCGGCGTCACGACCGCAACGGTGCCGTCGGCGACGTTCGTCGCGTCCCAGGAGCCGCCCATGCCCGCCTCGACCACGGCCACGTCGACCGGCGTGTCGGCGAACGCCGCGAACGCCATGGCGGTCAGCAGCTCGAAGAACTGGATGCGCCGCCCGCCCTGCGCGTCGGTCAGCTCTACGAAGGGCTCGATCTCCTCATAGACCTGGGCGAAGCGCTCCTCGCTGAGCGGCTCGCCGTCGACGGTGATCCGCTCGCGCATCGACGACAGGTGCGGGCTCGTGAAACGGCCCACCCGGAGGTTGCGCTCCCGCAGCAGGCTCTCGATCAACCTCGCCGTGCTGGTCTTGCCGTTCGTGCCGGCGATGTGTATGACCTGGTAGGCCCGCTGAGGCGAGCCGAGCAGGTCCAGAAGGGCCGCGATCCTGTCGAGCGTCGGCTCGAAATCCCACTCGACGCCCCGCTCCAAGATCGCGCGTTCAACCGCACGAAAGTCCACCCCTCAACCCTACTGACCACCGCGACCCCTTTACTCACAACCCCCCGACGGTGGATCGGACCGAAACGCTCGATGTCGCCTTATTCCCCCTCCTTGACAGGCTGTCATCGACAAACGCAAAGGGCCTCGGCAAGCATGCCGAGGCCCCAGAAAACAAGAAAAGCCCCGAAACCATAGCCTCAGGGCTCACCACAAGAAAAGCCCCGAAGCCGCAGCCTCGAAGCCCTTGATGAAACAGAGAAGACTCCGAAGCCGTAGCCTCGGGGCCCTCACGAAACAAGGAAAGGCCCCGACACTAGTGTCGGGGCCTTTCCCATATGAAAATTGTCCGGCGGTGACCTACTCTCCCACACCCTCCCGAGTGCAGTACCATCGGCGCAGAGAAGCTTAACTTCCGGGTT
>NZ_JBITHT010000004.1:0-7111 GCF_044458265.1 Nonomuraea sp. NPDC050478
TCATCGAACTCGATATCGCCTACCCAGGACGGATCAGGTAAAGAGGGTTCTCCATCACCCAGAAAGGATCTTTACACACTTCAGGTGACAAGCTCCCGAGGGCTGGGCCGTTATCCGGTCGCGAGGTCACGCGCCGGTGCAGGTGTATCCGGATGGCAGGGCCGTGTCGCCGTTGGGGCGGCTGACCTGGAAGCCGAAGCTGGTGGTAGCTCCGGGGGCCAGCGTGCCGTTGTAGCTCACGTTCTTGGCCGTGACGGTCTGCCCGCTGGTGGTGACGGTGGCGTTCCACGAGCCGGTCAGCGTGTGGCCGGCCGGGAGCGTGAAGGTGACCGTCCAATTGGTGGTCGTCAAGGTACTGGTATTGGTGATGGTCAGCGGCTGGATCACATAGCCGGTGCCCCACTGGGTCTGCACGGTCGGCGTCGCCGAGCAGGTTTCGGTGGTGGTGCCGCGGGTGGTGACCTGGACGGTGCCGGACACCGGCGAGAGGTTGCCGGCGGCGTCCCGCGCGCGGACCTGGTAACGGTAGGTGGTGCTCGGGGTCAGGCCCGTGTCGCTGTACGAGGTCGTGGCCGAGGTGCCGACCTGGGCGAAGGTGCCGCCAGTGGCCCCGGGTGCGCGCAGGACGTCATAGCCGGTGACCCCCACGTTGTCAGTGGAAGCGGCCCAGGACAGATTGGTGCCGCTAGCGGTGGTGCCGGAGGCCGCCAGCCCGCCCGGGGCGGTGGGTGGCGTGGTGTCGCCTCCGGTGGAGCTCGTGGTGAACGCGACCGTCGCGGAGTTGCCCGACAGGTTGCCCGCACCGTCGCGTGCTCGTACGTAGACCTGGTATTCGGTGTCGGCGGTCAGCCCGGTCAGGGTGATCGAGTTGGTGATGGACTGGCCGAGCTGCGGGTCGGTGGCGCCCTGCTCCCGGTAGACGTTGTAACCCGCCAGGCCGGAGCCGCCCTGGTCGGTGGATGCCGTCCAGGTCAGCGTGGCGCTGGTGGCGGTCACGTCGGAGACGGCGGGAGTCCCCGGAGAGGTCGGCGGAGTGGTGTCGTTCGTGCTCTGGAACTGGTTGAAGAAGTTCCACACCACTGCCTTGGTCCAGGTACGTGCGCCGTCGTCAGCGGTGGACCCGTCCACTGGACCAGGGGTGTGCCCCCCGTCGAACGCCGCCCACACGACTGGGTATCCGGATCGGCATCCCGAGTAGGCGGTGACGACGTGCGTCAGGCTGCCCTGTGCCGGCTCGGGCGGATTTTGGGGAGTGCACCCGTTGTTCCTGACGAACGTGTCGCGCAGCGACCGGCCCTGCGAGATGTTGAGCACGTTGTCCCTGAGGCCGTGGAGCCCGATGTAGGCGATGGGCTGGGTGCCGCCGCTGCATCCGCTGAGCTGTGCGCCGGCGTAGACCGCGACCGCGCGGAAGACCGTCGCTCGGGCGCAGGCCAGGGCGTAGCTCATGCCGCCGCCGTAGCTGAAGCCTCCGGCGAACCGCTGCGTGGTGTCGACGCACAGGTCTGCTTCGATCAGCCTGATCATGTCGTCGACGAAGGTCAGGTCTTGCCCGCCGGAATTGGCCCAGCCGTTGTTCAGTCCCTGGGGGGCGACGAAGATCGCAGTGTTGTTCGCCAGTTGCCTGAGCCCGTAGTAAGACCAGGTGAATCCGCTGCTCCCGCCCGAGTCGACGTCGTTGGCGGTGCCGCCCAGCCAATGGAACCCGAAGATCAACCGGTAGGGGTTGGTGTTGTTGTAGTTGTCGGGAATCCTCAGGATGAAGGAGCGAGTCTGGCCGCCGCTCTGGATCGTATGCGTGCCACTTCTGAGTGTTGGAGTCTTGCCGCATCCTGGCGTCGTGGCGGCGGCGCTCGCCGCACGGGACGTGGTTTCGCTGCTGCCCAGCGCCGTACCACCCGTGGCCACCGCGAGAAGCACCGCCGCGATGACAGCGGCGAGGACGGATTTACGCCGTATCATCACTCACCTGCCTGTGGCACCGCCGGAAGGGACGGTGCCAGGGCGTCAGTTAGCGTTAACATGAGCTGAATCAGTCCTCTCATCCGTGCGGAACTGGCGTAATGGGAGGGCACGGCGGAAGAACCGCGTCATCGTTCACATCGCTTTGCCGCGCCCGTTCCTGCCGATGGTGGTGGTGCGACGGAGCAAATACGAGGCATGCGGGTCCCGTCAAGGCGCGGTTCGCTCCTCTGAGGTGACGGGCGGCGCTCCCATGCCGTTTTGCTGGCACGTATCACGTCGTTCAGTTTGAAAACATAGTGAAAATTTCAGGGCAAGGCTCCCAGGAAGCCGTGAGGCCGAATTCAACCCTTCCCTGCCTTTGACCGCGCTGCTTCCAAGGCCCTGAACGAGAAAGCGGGCTCTGCTCGTCGGCCCTCGGCTACGACGCGACGCAGGCAGGAGCCGATAGGCGCTCGCCACCGCGTGTGCGGTGGATCACATGTCGGGGATCGCGTCACTTTCGCAGCCTCACGCCTTCTCAAGGGTTATGGGAACACGTTCCGCTGACAGGACCGCATCTCCTGCTCGCGGGCGCGATCGCTGCTTGCCCGCCGACGTATGCGCCCAGCGGACGACACGCTGTCATGATGTCGGGAAAGGTAACCGCCGGGCTCCGCGCCGGAGGCTCCCCGGCGCCCTCGTCCGGCGAGACCGCGCTCGGCCTGCCCGCGACTTCCTCATCGCCCCCGACGGGGTCGTCCTGGCGGTCAAGTACGGCAAGCGCGCGAGCGACCAGTGGTCCGTCGACGAGCTGCTGCGCCTTGCCGCGGAGCGGGCGTGATGGCGCTGAAACCCTTCCGCTTCGGTGTGGCGCTGAGCGCCGCCGCCGATCGCCGCGACTGGATCGAACAGTGCCGCACGGCCGAGAGTGTCGGCTTCGACACGATCTCGGTCGTCGACCACCTGGGCCGGCCCGCACCGTTCCCGGCACTCATGCTGGCCGCCGAGCACACCACGCGACCGCGTCTCGGCACCTACGTGCTGGACGCCGGCTACTACCACCCCTGAACGGCTCGCCGAGCTCGGCATGCCCTACCCCACCGGCGCCCAGCGCGCCGGCATCCTCGAACACACGGTGAAGGAGCTGCGCCGCCTGCTGCCCAGTCCCTGCCCACCGCTGCTCATCGGCGGGCGAGGTGACCGCGTCCTGCGCCTCGCCGCCGAACACGCCGACATCATCGCCATCACGGGCGCCGCCAGCAGCCGCTACGGCAAGGTCGGATTACCCGCCTTCGCCGGCGCGCCCATGATCGCCGAACGCGTCGCCTTCGTACGGGCCGCGCTCAGCTTCCGCCAGGCACAAGTGGAGCTGAACAACGAGACCCCGGCGATCATCGTTACGAACGAGCGACAGGCGGCGATGTCCGAGCTCCAGCACTTCGCGCCGGACGTCCCGCACGACGAACTGGGCGACGTCCACGGCTGTCTCGTCGGTACGGCGGAGCGGATCGCCGACAAGCTCCGGCAGAACCGCGAGCGCTACGGGTTCAGCTACGTCACGGTTCTCCAGGGAGGGGTGGGAGACGGCATGCGTGCCATGGAGCCCGTTATCGAACTGCTCCGCTGACCTGCTCGAATCTCGGCTGCCGAGCTCAACGCCCTGGCGCGGTGTGGTCCTGCTCCAACTACCAACACGGCTACTTCACCCCGCCCACCTCGTCTACCGCCCTCCTGAGCGGCCACCGGGCACCGGCACGCCCTCCACGAGACCGATCCCTGCCTGCCGGCGTCACCAGAGCGGGCTTCACCTCAGCGGACCTGGCCGGACGCGAGCAGGCGAAGTGATCGGGCGAGCGTGCCCGCTCCCCGGTACGTCTCGTTCACCCCGCCCTGCCCGGGCTGAACCGCACGGGCCGCGACCGGCCCGCGAGGTCTGTCAGTGTCCAGCGCCCGCGCGGGTGTGGCGCCGGGCGAAGACGATCCAGGCCGCGACGGCGGCCAGCGCCGCGAGGACGATGACGCCTATCTTGAGGGGACTTCCCGTCGCGCCGTCGTCGTCCCCCGCGGTCGTCGCCGCGGCGGCCCCGTTCCGCGCGGGCGCCGTCGCCTGGCTCGTCTGGTCCGATGCGGGAAGGGCCTCGACAGCGGGCGTGGCGGCGACCACGCCCGCCTTCACCCGCACCGTCGTCTTCGCCTTGGACGGTTCGGTCGCGGTCACGGTGACCCGCCACTCCCCGCTCGGCAGCGGCTCGGCGGAGTGGTAGAGGTTCTGGCCCTCGGGCGCCGACCTGAGCGGCACCGGCCCGAAGGACCGGCCGTCGGCCGAGGTCGCCTTCAGCGTCGCCGCGACGATCTCCGTGACGGGATGGCCGTCCTTCTTGTATGTCACCAGCACGTTGACGTTGTCGGCGCCGTCTCCTGTCACCTCCAGCTTGATCGGCCCGCCGTGGGCCGCGGCTGCCGGTGCGCCGAGCACCAGCGCGAGCCCGGCCAGCAGGACGGTGAGGACGTATGCCGGTGCCTTTTTCACGGTTGGTGGCTCCCCTCGGGTTCGGTGTCGGGGGTGAGCGCCCCTTCGCCGGGTGATGTGGGCAGGAACACGTGCTGGTGGCCGTAGCCGGCGTCGATGTTCACGGCGTCGAGGGCGGTGGCCCCGATCGACCAGGTGAAGAGCGCGCCGGCGCGTTGCCGTGCGGCCAGGTCGAGGGCGGCGGCGCGGGCCGGTCCTGTGAGGTCCCGCGCCATCGTGTAGGTGTCGACGGTCGTGGCGAACTGCCGCACGGCGGAGGCGAGACTCGACCGCGCCACGTTGGTGGCGGTCTCGCCGGACGGCGGGTCGGCGAAGCCCTGGACGGCCGCGGCGGCGGCCTGCCGCCACTTCTCGACGTCGGCGGCGGTCACCGCGACAGGTCCCGCGGGGCCGTCGCCGGGCAGGGCCAGGGCGAGCCCGTCGAGCACGGGGAGGAGCCGGGTCCGCGTGCCGCGGGCCAGCTCCGTCAGGGTCCTGATCTGTGTCCGGTCGCGCAGCGCGGACTCGGCGCGGAGGCGGTCGGCCGCCTGCTCGATCGAGCTCGGCCGGGTCACGCCGAACACCACGCCGCCGGCGACGAGCGCGCCGAGCGCGAACGCGAACGCGAGGGCGAGCACGCGGCCCCGCGTCGCGGGCCGGGCCGGGGCCGGTCGCCTGGGTCGGTTGATGGTGGCCACCTCCTGGGAGCGGTTGCCGAGGGCGCTCACCCCTCCTGGGACGCTTCCTGGCGGGCGAGCATGATCAGCTTTTCGATGCGCCTGCGGCGCCTGGCGGCGTTCAGCCGGATGGCGAAGAAGGCGAGGACGAGGAGGGCGAGGGAGCCGAGCTGCGGCCAGGGCAGCGCCCACACCGTGGTGCCGACCGCCGCCCGCTGGGCGGCGACGCCGGGATGCGGCTCGCCCGCGGGCGAGGGGACCGCCATGACGGTCGCGCCGATGGGTCCCAGCGGCCACGCGCCGGGCACCCGCGCGACGAACGTGCGGCTGCCGCCCGGCATGAGCTCCCTGGCCCTGGCCGCGGACGGGTCGTTCCAGCCGCTCTCCCCCGCGAGCGTGGACGTCAGCACGTGGTTGTCCGTGACCAGCCGGACGTTGCCTTCGTTGGCCACGGTGTAGGTCACCTCGACGGATCCTGCGGCGAACGGGTTCCACGAGCCGGCGTACTCGGCCCGCACGCCGGTCACGGCCACCTTGGCCACGTAGTCGCCGGTGACGCGGATGTTCAGGCGGACGCCCACCCGGTTCTGGACCCGTACCTGGCCGGAGACGGTCTCCAGGGACGCGGTCACGCCCGCGGGGTGGTCCCCCGGCGTCGCGTTCCGGGGGATCGACACCGTCACGGGAACGACGGACGTGGCCCCGGCGGCGATGGTCACCCTCTCGGGGACCGTGATCCAGGCACCGCCGTCGGTGGGCTCGGCGTCGGATGGCCGCATGTCGAAATAGCCCTTGGAGGTCAGGTAGCCGTCGTTGGCGTCGATCGCGAAGTCCACCGGCTCGGTGGAGCGGTTGATGACCGCCACGTGCTCGACGACCTGCCGGCCGCCGGCGAGTTCGAGGTCGATGACGCTGCGGCCGTCGGGACCGTCGGCGTTGGCCGGCACGACCGACCAGGTGGTGTCGGCGCCGGACGGGGTGGCGAACGCCACCATGGCGGCCAGCAGCGCGACGCCGAGAGCGGGGAGGACGGCGAGGCGGGCGAGGACGCCTCGCGGGCGGCTTGCGGTCAACAGAGGTCTCCAGTCTCGTCGTGGCCGTCCGGGGCCCGCGCCGGGCGGGCGCGGGCCCCGGACGGCCGGAGCGGACGATGGCGTCCTGCCTCCGGTTCAGGACCAGGTGAACGTTCGGGACCGGTTGCCGTTCAGGACTGGTTGAACAGGGAAAGCGTGAGGGTCGAGTGGTACTCGCCGGCGGTGACGTCGGCGGGGGTGCGCAGCGTGAGGTCGGCGTTGACCTGCCAGGTGCCGATCTCGTCGGCGGAGTTCGCCGTCGACACCAGCAGTTCCTGGCCCTGCAGACCGACGGCCGGCGCTCCCGAGCCGTCGGAGATGACACTGGAGACGGGCTCACCGGCCTCCACCGCCCCGGAGGAGGAGTCGGTCAGCAGGCGCGGCCGCCAGCCCAGGTACTGCGAGCCGATGGGCGGCGTGGAGCCGCTCGTCGCGGTGAACTCGCCGGCCTGGCCGACAACCGCCCAGAAGTCGCCGGCAGGGATCTCCTCGGGCCGGCGGGTGTCGTTCACCGTGACCGTCGGCAGGGTGCCGACGAACTGGCGGGCGGCGGCGTTGGAGCCGTCCTCCTGAAGGGACACGCCGCCGTTGTCGGCGACGGTCATGGACACCTGGCCCGGAGTGGTGCCGGGCTCGATCGTCACCGTGACGTCGATGCCCTGCTCGGGGTCGTCGTCCGCCACCGCGGGACCAGCCACGCCGACGCCCGCGAGCGCGACGCCGAGCACCGCCGCGGCGAGCAGTTGCGTGGTCCTGTTGATTCTCATGTCTTCGCTCCATCGCTGGGGGGCGGGGGGGGGGGGGGGCGGGGGGGGGGGGCCCCCCGGGGGGGGGGGGGGGGGGGGCCCCCGGCCCCCCCCCCCGGGGGGGCCCCCGGGGGGGGGGCGCGCCCCGACGCCCGGGGGGTG